>WNDP01000139.1 GCA_009912575.1 Acinetobacter bereziniae | reverse complement strand
TTTTGAACTAAATTTTGGGGTTTCCAAATAAGTTCTATTGGAATCAGTGCACCTTTGGAACCATCTGTACTTAAGTTAAAGCCTTTACTTCTTTTAAGATTTTCAGGATTGTATTCATAAGCTCCCACTTGCGCTGATAAATTTGGTGAAATATTCCATTTGACTCGGCTCGCCCATTGACTTACAGGGCCGTTATACCATTGATCTCCTGACCAATGTCCAATTTGACCAGCGCATAAGGCGAGATTTTGAAATTCACAATCAAAACTGGCAAAGTCTTCTCCTTCACCAAATCGTCCGATTTTTACATCTAACTGCTAGTCGAAGAATTTCTTTTTAACCCATAAGTCCGTTAAACGCCATGTTTGTCCTCGACCATAGACCTCCTGAACTTGGCTGATATGTGAAGACAACACTTGTGACTTATTTTCAACTTGCTGACCTGAGCGATAAGTAATATTGATCAACGCTTCAGTATCGTTCCAATCCAAAATTTTATTTAAATCAAAATTTCCCAAAAAGCTCCATTGATCTGCATAAGCCGAGTCTTTCTCATTGCTCATTTGGGTATCAAGTACAGTTGCATCTTGCCCCGTATAACTTATGCCAAAATCATAGCCTTTTTCAATTAAAGCTGTACGTTGACCTTGTCCATCGCCCAACATCCATGGGCTGTCACTTGCAAAAGCATTTTTTGCATAAATTGATGATGTTGATGATAATCCTGCGAATGTAATCGCCCATACGATTTTTTTCATTTCTTGCTCCTTATTTTTGAGTAACTCATGTTCTTTTCTCGATAAAAAAACAGAAGATTTAAACGCTCAGTATCCCTACTTTATGAATTGTTTTAGTCCATGATGGCTCCTTAAACTTTGCTCTATTTATTTTTTAGAAGTCGTGTAAATTCTGAGAAAAATGAAAATTTGGGTCTATAAGAAAAGGCTTTTTAGCCAAATCAAGACGCAGAAACCCTATTCCATGCTTTAAAAAACATAGAACTCTAAATGTTTTAGTGATTAATTTATTTCAGCTTTTCCATAAAAATTTGAAATGACTTTTTTATCTGTTCAAGATCAACATGCCTCACGATCATAACAATACGTGAATAGCGATCTTCCCACGGCCATTGAGCTAAATGCTCTGGTGGGTATAAACAATGTTGTACGCCGTGAATCAAAACAGGTTGGTCAAATTCAGTTAAGTTTAAAATCCCTTTTATCCGTAGAATATTTTCACCATATTGTTTGAGTAATAGATTTATCCATAGTCCGAATACCATCCAATCCAGTTTTGTTGTCCATTCCAGCACGCAACTTTGAGTCATTGCATGCTCGTCTTGTTGAGTCTTTAGAAAAAATTGCGGTCGTGAAAGATGCTGTTGTTGCGCTAAATCTTGAGAAAAAATGTCATCAAGGCAATCAATTTGATTGATGGATTGAATATTCACTTCAGGGTGAAGCTGTTGGATTTTCTCAGATAAAAGCTGTTGTGTTGAAAGATCGACACGATCAATTTTACTTAGAATAATTTGATGTGCTGCAACGACTTGGGTTAACCATTCTGGATGCAACCTAGCCTGTAAATGACCTAACTCGGCATCAACAACCGTACTCAGACCATGCACATAAAACTGATTTTTAATATGAGGATCATGGTGAATGGTATTCAAAATTGCAGCAGGATTGGCTAAGCCTGTGGTTTCAATGATTACCCGCTTAAAATCAGGAATCTCTTTCTGTTTACGTTGTTGTAATAGTTTTAACAAGCTGTCTTTCAAATCGGTTAAAACACTGCAACACATACAACCATTGGCCAGTAAATAGGTATTCTCAGCGACCGTTTGTACCAACAGATGATCAATGCCAACTTCACCCAATTCATTAATCAATACGATCGTGCTGTCATTTTGTGTTTGTGTCAGTAGTTTTTTTATCAGTGTGGTTTTACCACTACCTAAAAAACCAGTCACGATATGCACGGGTATAGTCATTTATAAAGCCTCTAAATGAGATAACAGCCGAGGCTCAAGAACATCTATTTTTTGCCCTGTTAATTGCTAGATTTCTTTCCACAACTGATCAAGTCCATTGGCAATACTTTGCTTACCTGTAGGTGTTTGAATGAGGTAATTCACGCCCTGAAAGTCAGTGATAGAAAGGCGATAAGGTGCAGTAATGTGATTAAGCAATCTAATTTTACGTAAACGCTCTCGCCGTCTAGGCAGGTCAGTTCTTAGGCTGTCTGTCCAATCCTGTTGCTCACCCATTAATCCACATAATCCACACATTGCACCATTACTCCATTGATTAAGGCATGACATCGCCACTATTTGGTCCAAGTGTCTGACCCACATATAAATTACCGCTAGGATCCGACGCCAATAAAATTACAGTTGGAGCAATTTCTTCAGCTGTTCCAAAACGACCTAAAGGCAACTGTTTGGCTTTTTCATCCTTCCAGCTTTGACTAATACCATCGACCAGTGGCGTTGCGATTGGACCCGGTGCAATTGCATTGACCAATATATTATCTTTAGCGACTTCCTGTGCTAAAGATTTGGTAAAACCGATTACACCGGCTTTGGCTGCGCAATAATGTGCCAGTTCAATACCACCTTTGATTCCAAGTTGAGAGGAAATATTAATAATACGTCCCCATTTTTGCTTGATCATATGAGGTAATGCCCTTTGACTGGTTAAAAACACACTGGTTAAGTCAATACGAAGCATGTCATCCCACATTTTCTTACTGAGTTCTGTACACGGTGCTTGGGTTAAAATGCCTGCATTATTGACTAAAACATCTATTCCAGCATAGGTTTCAACACAACAATCTACCGTTTGATGCGCACCTTGTTCAGTGCCCAGATCTGCGACGATGGTGGTAACTTGTGTAGCAAATTGGCGGCAGAGTTGGGCAATTTGTTCTAGACCTTCAGCATTTAAATCGCATAACACCAAACGACTATTTTGCTTGGCAAATGCTTGTGCAATCGCAGCACCAATACCACTGGCGGCTCCCGTCACCACAACACGACATTCATTTAATGGTTTCATGTATTCTTCCAATAAAAAGAACAGCTTGATCTCATTAGTAAATTTTAAAATCAAGCATGTCCAACATATGAGTAGGGGATTGTTGATTAGTCAGGCCAACGGATGGTTAGCCCACCATCAACAATAATGCTCTGTCCTGTGATATAGCTGGCATCATCGCTGGTTAAGAAACGAACCAGTTTGGCAACTTCATCGGCACGACCCACACGACCTAAGGGACTTTTTTCTCCAGCGAGTTTTAAACCTTCAGGACCTAGAGAATTTTGAGCATCTAAAGATTGTGGGGTTTCAATCAAACCAGGGATAACCGCATTACAACGAATTCCTCTGGGTGCAAGTTCAACAGCCAAAGATCTACATAAGCCGGGGATACCAGCTTTGGCAGCAGCATAATGGCTATGCGCTTGCCAACCATAAACACCCCCTGCGATAGAGGAAATGGCAACCATTGCACCTGAACTTTGCATGTACTGACTTGCTGCACGGAAGGTACGCATCACACCAGTTAAATCAACATTTAACATTTCATTCCATGCTTGATCTGTCATGTCGATGATTGAGCTTTGACGTAACAAACCTGCATTGGCAATCGCATAATCTAAGCGCCCAAAATGTGTTATTGCACGTTGTACTGCGCTTTGTACAGACTCAGTATCGGTCACATCTACTGCAACCATGACACATTGTCCGCCTGCCTCTTTGACCAGTTGTTCGGTGATGTTTGGGTCATGTGGATCTTTCTCAAAATAACCACCAACTACTCGAATATTTTGTTTGGCGTAGCTCAGTGCCAAAGCTTGACCTATGCCACTGGCTGCTCCTGTGATAAATGCCACAGGTGTATTTTCTAAAGTCATGATGATTTCCTTATTTCACATCTTCAGGTTTAACATGGCGTGCCATAAGCATGACCAAACCAGATAAGAAGCAAGGTAGGGCGCCAAACCAAATTGCTGCACTTGCCCAAGCGCCACCACCAGTGAGAATACTGGTGATACCTGCACCAGCTAAAATTGCACCGATCGGTCCCATCGCGTGTACAATTGCACCGCCTGTTGCACGTATGCGTGTTGGAAAGGATTCCCCCATAAAGAACAGCATTGCTGAATAAGGGCCTGTTAAGAAAAATAATCCGACACTATACAGGGCAACCACTGTGACAAGATCATGAGAAGCAACGATCATGGCATAGAAGGCAA
Source organism: Acinetobacter bereziniae (assembly GCA_009912575.1). Lineage (GTDB taxonomy): Bacteria > Pseudomonadota > Gammaproteobacteria > Pseudomonadales > Moraxellaceae > Acinetobacter > Acinetobacter bereziniae_A. The sequence goes on along the minus strand of WNDP01000139.1, from coordinate 8,476 downwards.
TACCACCACACATCCAGCCCATGGCAACTGTATTACGACGACCAATACGATCTCCTAACCATCCATGGACCAAGTAACCAATAAAGCCAATTAGATTCGAAAGAATTAAAATGATTAAAGAGTTTTGAAAAGATAAATTATGAACATTGACCAATACCGATGTTCCCAACACACTAAAGACTTGGATGGCAGACCAGTTCAGCAAGATTGCCAAACTCAGGACTAAGGTTGGACGTAAAGCAGAACCTTTAAAAGCGGACATTACCCCAACTTTTTGTTGTTCAGGATCATCCAAATGATACTGACGAGCCAATTGATCCGCTTGTTCATTTTGTCCAGACTGTTTCCAGTTGATTAATTTTTGTACAACTTGGAACTGAGGACTTTCTTTTAAATTTCTTGCCAAGAAAGCAATAATAAACGCTGGAATTGCAGCAAAGATAAAGCAACCTTGCCAGCCTACATAGGGAAGTAAAATTGCGGTCAATGCTGTTGCAAGTAAAGCACCCACAGGCCAACCACTTTGCACCAAAGAGTAGATAAAGCCTTTGCGTTTTTGAAACTTTTGATCTTTTGATGTTGCATACATTTCAGTGAGATAAGTTGCATTCACTCCTTCTTCGGCATAACCTAGGCCAGCAACCGAACGGATGGCAATCAGTGAGCTTTTTCCCATTCCTGCCATTGCGGTCATCGCCGTGGCAATTGCCGTTCCTGTCATGGTAAAGATAATCCCTTTACGACGACCAATACGATCTACAATTGGTCCAATCGCAAACGCAACAATTGCACCACCTACCGCAATCCAAGTGACTAAACTGGCTTGTTCAGCTTCATTCCAGTTGAAATGACCGCCCATGACAGGCAGTAAAGTACCAAATAAAATAAAGTCATAAACAGCAAACACCCATGCAAAAAAAGCAATCCAAGATGCATAAGTGATATCTTTTTGCTGAATGAGTTCAGGTTGCCAGATTATCGTTTTGTTTTCTGATGCAGCCTGATTCACATCAATGCTGCTTTTAACATCTATGTTTTCGCTCATCATTCCTTTTCCTTATGTGGAATTTTTAATCTTTGCGAGGACAGCGCTGTGCAAAGTCATTTGCAATTTCATCCATGGTGACGAACTTCACTCCGTCGTGGGCTTTGAAGTGTTCAATCAGACGTTCCAGCATCAATAAAACTTGTGGTCGACCAGAAACATCTGGGTGGAGGGTAATTGGGAAAACGGCATAATCCATTTCACGATAAACCCAGTCAAATTGATCTTTCCACATTTGTTCGATATCACGAGGGTTCACAAAACCATGACTATTCGGAGATTTTTTAATAAACATCATTGGAGGTAAATCATCGAGATACCAGTTGGCAGGAATCTCAATTAAGTCGGTTTCTTTACCTCGCAGCAATGGTTTCATCCATGTATCTGGTTGCTGGCTATAATCAATTTTGGTCCACGAATCACCAACACGAACGTAATAAGGGGTGAAATCGTTATGCATCAAACTGTGGTCATATTTAATGCCCTTTTTTAACAACAGTTCATTGGTGACATTACTGAATTCCCACCAAGGTGCAACATATCCAGTTGGACGTTTGCCAGATAATGCCGTAATGAGCGCAATTGCTTTATCCAGTACCGCTTCCTCTTGTTCAGGCGTCATGGCAATCGGATTTTCATGGCTATAACCATGCATACCAATTTCATGCCCTGCATCCACAACTGCTTTCATCTGTTCTGGGAATGTTTCTACAGAGTGACCTGGAATAAACCATGTGGTTTTCAAACCATATTTTTTAAATAGATTGAGCAAACGTATAGACCCAACTTCACCTGCAAATAAGCCACGTGAAATATCATCTGGTGAATCTTCACCACCATAAGAGCCTAGCCAACCTGCGACTGCATCAACATCAATTCCAAATGAAACTAAGATTTCCTTTTTAGCCATGTCATCATCCTCGATAAAATAAAGTTAAGTGTTTGGTTGAATTAAAATGATTGTGTTAATCATTGTTGCGAAGAATATGTTCAATACTCAGTGCAGCAGATAAAAGGCTTTGATCATTGCCACTGTAGCTTGAGAGTAAAATTCCTGTAGGACGCCCATTTGAGTCAGTTCCATTGGGAAGAGAGATGCTTGGCATATCCAAAAAACTGCCTGGCATGGTAAGCCTGAGCGTATTCAAGTTTGTTTGGGTAAATAAGGCTTCATCTGCCTCTAAAGGTGCAAGTTCAGGTGCAGTATGTGTCGTTGTCGGCGTCAGTAAAAATCCTTCAGTCAGTTCTGTTTTTAAGTTTGCTTTTAAATGCTGTGCCATTTGATAAAGATGGATTTGGCTAGAAGCCAAGGTATCTTTTGCCGAAAGCAGGCGTTTTCTCACCCGCTGATCCATAAATTCTGCTTGATCACTGTGTAATAAGGCTTCATGTAAGGTATATGCCTCAGCAGCACCTAGCCATTGACCTGAGTCGATCAGCATTTGTGCCTGATCAAATGCACTTATGCGTTTATGCACCACACGAATATCTGCTTGTTTAATTTTTTCAATCGTTTGCAAGAAATTATGCTTCACACAGTCCTGAACGCTTGGGTGGTTAAGCATGTCTAAATCGACATAGATTTGCATGTTTTTTGCTTGAGGTTGTGAAGGGATATTTGACTGAATCTGTCCAAGCATAAGCTGATCTAAAACAATACAGTCACGAACACTACGACTGATGGGACCTACGCTATCTAAGCTTGCGGCGAGAGGAAAAACGCCTTTTTTACTATAACGTGAACGGCTACTTCGATAACCCACTAAGCCATTAAAGGATGCAGGAATTCGAATTGAACCCGCGGTATCTGTACCCATAGAAATAGGGACAATATGTTGACCTACTGAGATTGCAGCTCCTGATGATGATCCCCCAGGAATACACAAAGGATCAGTCACATTTTTAGGCGTGCCAAAGTGTGGATTTAAACCTAAACCAGAGTAAGCAAACTCAGTCAGGTTGGTTTTTCCAAGATTGACCATGCCTATACGGGTAAGTTGCATTACAACATCTGCATCTTGCTGTGCAATGGCATGATCCACTCGAGTTTTTGAACCTGCTGTAGTCACAGTTCCTTGCATATCAAAAAGGTCTTTCCACGCAATGGGAATACCATCGAACAAAGATAATGCTGCACCATTTTCCCTGCGAGCTTTTGCCGCTTTAGCCTCTCTAAAAGCACGATCTAAACTGAGTGAAATGAAAATATGATCATTTACTTGGCGTACTGCATCGACAGCTCTTTCCAACTCTTGGATTGGATCTGTTGTTGCTTGTGCATATTGGATTGATAAAGAAACTGCATCGTCCATGCTATTTTCTCCATAATTGTATATTTTAATAATAAATACATTTTTAATTTCTGATTAGATCTTAGTTGAAAAATTTAGAAAAGTAAATATTGAACAGATAAAATTATTTTAAAATTTAACTTAAATAGTAAAATTATATTTATTAGCAATTTATGTCTTGTGTTTTATAAATGTACTTTTTAAATAAAAAATCATTTAATTAATATTGTTAAATTTTAAAAATATTCAGCATGGATCTCACTAAGCATTTTTTGATTCATTGTGTTGATTGTTATGGGGTGCTGAGCTTAGAGATCACTGGGGGTGAATGGCATGGATGAAAAGATTTCATTTAAGTGAGGATAAAGTTTTTGACGCAGCTATACAGACAAACCACTTGCTCCGAACATTGGCATTGCGTAAGGTAAATCATCAAAAAAATAATGTAGGAAAGTAGCGATGTTGGTATTAGAAGAAATCTTTAAAAGTAAAAAAGCAGAAAATTCAGAACAATTTAATTTACGTCTACATCGAGGATTGAGTTGGCTCAAAAAAGCGTTGATTTTGGACAATGATCTTGATTTGAAATTCCTCAGTTTATGGATCGCCTTGAGTGCGATCAATCCACAAGTGACAAAAAACGAACAGGATGAACAAGCGCTTAGACATCTTTTTAATTGCATTCTCAAATTGGATCAAGAACAAAAAATCCAACATATTCTTTGGGATAAATGCAATCTTTTGATCTGTAACTTGATTGAAAACCCATATGCATTTCAAGCTTTTTGGGATGATCAGAACCAAAGAATTAGTCAGAAGACATGGAAAGAGGCCTTTGAGGCTGAAAAAATACAGTTTTATGAGGCATTAAAGTCACAGGACTCAATCCATTTATTGAGAATCGTTTTTCAACGTTTATATACTGTGCAACAACAAATCATTTTGGGTGGGGCAACTTATAACAGTTCAATGAATCGTAAATTACTGCAAGACAGTTGCAATATCTTGATTGCTGTAATCCCTGCCTGTATGCATATTATTTTAGAAAATCCGCAACAATTTGACTTCGATACACCTTTTTATCCGTTATTACAGGTGTCTTGAGCTAAAAAAGCCCTCAAAACGAGAGGGCGAGTGATATAAAATACTGCTTAAGCAGCTTGCATCTTGTTGGTATATAACCGATCTAAAAATGAGAACACAACTGCGCCCAATACCAAGCTCAAGCCAACAATACAGGTCATTGCCCAGCCACCATGATGCCATGCATATACCCCTAAAGCTGAACCACATGCACCCCCAGTGAAATAGGCGGTCATATAGATCGAGTTGATTCGAGATTTTGCATCTGGGCGTAAACGGAAAATGATATTTTGATTACTGGTATGTACCACAGCCAAGCCGAAACTAATTAAACCATAACCTAAAATATAGGCTAGGCTGTTAGATAAGTCCCACCAAGGTAGAGGAGTCCCCAACTTAAAATCATGACAGCGACCCCAATCCAAGTGAGAATTGCGGTATGTCCTCGGTCGGCGATTTTCCCAATTTTTGCAGTCGCTAAGGCACCAAACACACCAATCAATGTGGCGACACCAACCAATACGTCAGGCAGTTTAAATGGTTCGGAGGTGAGTAAAACGGCAATAGTTGAAAATAAAATACTCATTGCTGCGAAAGCAAAACCACCAATTATGGCACGATAGACTAAACGTCGTTCATCTTTCAGTAATAAGGCCATCGAATGAAAAATTCGAGCATAACTCATGTTAAAAACAGGTACATGCGGTAAACGAGTTCTAAGCAAGTAAGCCAAAATTAACATTAATGCAGCACTGACAAAATAAATCAGTTTCCAGTTAAATAAGTTTGACAATAAACCTGCAAGACTGGTGGACAGTAACAAACCGACCAGCAGACCACTCATGAGGAAGCCAACCACTTCACCTGTTTTTTCAGGTTTTACCGCCATAGTTGCAAGGGGGATAAGGACCTGTGCTGCAACCGAAAATAGCCCTGTAATAATGGTTCCAGCCCAAAGCATTGGCAGATTAATGGCAAATGCACACATCAATAAACCAATGGCAGCACAAAACATCAGCCAAGGAATAAACTTGATTTTATTGACAATATCACCCATAAGCACAATGAATAAAAGCCCAAGTGCATAAGATACTTGAGCAAAAGTCACAGTGAGTGCGACTTGTGATTCAGGCATATTAAAGTATTGTTGAATCGAGTGAATTAAAGGTTGGCTATAATAGTTTGCTCCTGCACATAAACCACAGGCAATCGCCATTAGCCAAAGTAATGCTTTATTCTGGCTAATATCGAGTTGAGCATTCATAAAAATTTCCTAGTTCTTGAAGTTACATACAATAAGCGGTTGCTTCAATTTCAATGAGCATCCCTTGTAAGGCAAGACACGGGACAGGAATCAATGTGCAGGCTGGAAAATGATGGTTTTTCCAAAGCTGTTGCATTTCCTGAATTAAAAACTGATGTTTTTTGGGGCTATGATCGACCACGAGTATTCTTAAAACAGCAATATCCATTAATGATGCATCTACTGCATGTAAAGCATGTTGCAGATTGATAAAAGCTTGATGAACTTGTTGAGCAAAATCTTTGGATAATTGTCCTTGTTGGTTTTCACCACCTTGTCCAGATATGTGCAAAATACGTAAATAATGACGTACTTCAGCCACATGACTATACGCAAATGCAGTGGGATTATAAAGGGTATTTGGGTTAGTCATTTGAAATGATTTGATTTGTGGAAGATCAGGTTTGGAATTCATATTGTCATCATTCTATCTAAGGGAAACTTTTGCTAGTATCAAAGCTCAAGTTAACTGTAGGTCAAGTGAAAATTGAAATTAAATCATTGCGGAAAACAAAAAGAGTCTCAGCAAACAAATTCAACACAGATTGATCAACAAAATCTGATTCAAACCCTTGCTGAAGAGGAAAATCAGCTTACAGAAAAGCACTTGGGACAATGGTTGACCATCGGAGAGCTTGCTCAACGGAGTGGTGTGAGTGTGCCTGCAATTCGCTTTAAAGATTTGATATGGAGTACTCGCACGCAAGGGAATCAACGTCGTTATCAACGTGCAATGTTAAGGCGTGTTGCGATAGTTAAAATTGCACAGCAAGTCGGTATTAGTTTGCAACAAGTAAAAGATGCCTTTGCAATATTGCCTCGTCAGAAAGTTGCAACAAAGTCTGACTGGAAAGACATGTCTCAAGCATGGCAAACCCAATTGGATCAAAAAATTATGGATTTGCTTAAGCTCCGCCAGCAGTTGGATAAATGTATTGGTTGCGGTTGTTTGTCTTTGCAACAATGCCCCTTGCGAAACCCAAATGATCAATTGGGGCAAGCATCGGCAGGAGCTCATTTTCAAGAAGTGATCAGCAACTTAATGAATATACAGTTTTCTCAAGATTGAATATGACGATCAGTTTTAGTTCCGTTATTTATATCGGTTGATTCAATTAACTTTATGCAGCCTCACCCAATGATGAACTGAGTACCTGTAATTTTTCCTTTCTGACCAATCCAAAAAGGGCGGTTGACTGCACCATGACCAAACCAATCACATTGGTAAAGTGGAATGTTGAGCGCTTCTAAGTGTTCCGCCACAATCTCTGCAATCGTTTGAGGTACGTTTTTCTGTGGACACTGATAAAAATCACCTAACACCACAGCTTTGAGATAAGAGGTATCAATACTTTGTAAAAGTTGAGTGAAAGAGCGTTCAATTCGATAGTACGGTTCACCAACATCTTCAAGGAGTAAAGCACTTGGCTGATGAAGCGCTAAACCATCAGGTGTTCCTTGTAAGCTACAAAGTACGGTCAGATTACCTCCTAATATATGTAGGTTCTCAAGCACTTGATTTTGATTAAACCCATTTATAGCAGATAATGCATACAGATTTTGTTTGTATGAGTCCGCAGTTAATAGACTAATGGTTTTCAATGCATCATAAGATAATGGTGAATTATCCAAGTTTTTGACAGCAATTTCTTGAAACACGGGGGCGTGTAAAGCTTGACCACCATGCATGGCAATATAGTTTAACAATACAGTTGTGTCTGAATAACCAATGAGGGGTTTATTTAAAATCCATTCACCCAAAAATGGCAATAACATCGCAGCACCTGTACCGCCACGACCACACCAAACAGCATCAACTGTGGGATCTAATAAAAAAGCTTGTTTTAAATCTTCTACGCGTTGTTCGATCGTACCTGCTAGATAACGGTATTGTGCAAAAACATGTTGTCCTAAACTCACTTGATGGCCCAAGCGCTCTAAATGAGTTTGAGCCAATTGAATATTTTCAACATCTACGCACGCACTTGGCGATACAATTTTAAAATGCATATTTCTTCCAAACTTTTGCAAAATTTAGTGTGCAAGCTTCTTTTTAGATAAGGTGATCATCATGACACCGATGATATTCAACAAGCAACCAAACCATTGTATCGCATTCATATGTTCACCCAGCAAAGCAACTGCCAAAATAATGGTGAGAATAGGGCCGATTGAACCAATCATTGCAGCCTGTGCTGCTCCCAAGCGAGAAATGCTCTGAGCCACCAAAATCGTAGGTAATACCGTGACCAATAATCCCAGTGCAATACCATACCAAATGACGGTCATCGGCAGTTGATTGAGGAGGTGTATCGGTTGCGGTGTCGCAATAACAAAATGGGTTAAGGTTCCTAAACAGGCAATGCTTAAAGCCAAGCCTGTATAATTCCACGAGCCAAATTTTTGAATTAAACGAGGTGTCATCAATAAATAAGTAGCAAAGGATACCGCACTGGCAAATACCAAACTTACGCCTAGCCAGAAATTTCCTTCATGTGGAACAGTACTTTGCTCCTGTAACATGACAATGACAGTTCCGCCATAGCTCAATGCAATTGCGATGACGATTTTGAGACTTAACTTCTGTTTATAGATAAAGCTTGTCGCGATTACAGTCAGTGTTGGGTAGAGAAATAAAATAATTCGTTCAAGTGAAGCACTGATATACATTAAGCCTGCAAAATCTAACCAGCTAGAAAAATAATATCCCATCAAACCAGCAGCGACCAATAAACCCCAATCCCTAGAAGTGAT
>WNDP01000138.1 GCA_009912575.1 Acinetobacter bereziniae | reverse complement strand
TGAATATCTAAAAGCAGATTGGCAAGGTTTGGTAGATGTACAACTTGCGACATTAAACTGGGTGGATTGGTTCAATAAAAAGCGTGTACATAGTGCTCTAGGTTATGTATCACCATTTGAATTTGAAGCAATGTACTATGATAAGATGAGCCCGTTAGGTCAGGTGGCCTAACTTAAATAAAAATCTCTCCGAAAAACCCGGTACGGTTCAGTATTTCATCGCAACAATTAGAACACTTTATTCAGTCACCTAATTTACTTGAAGCCTATGTTTATGGTGATCAAAAAGATCAACAATCACAAACTTTAGATTTGGATAAGACATATGGCATGCAATTCATTTTATCTTAAACGGTGATTCTTATGGAGGACAAGGTCCTTTAGCAAAGGTTTTTTTCGGTGGTGAGGATTTAGGAATCGGGCCAGCCAGATATTTAACAGCAGAGCAAGTGAAGCAAGTTGCGACCGCAATAGAGCAGGTCAGTGATCATCAGTTTTCAAAGCAATATGATATTGAAGCCTTGGACCAAGCTGATATTTACCCAAATATGTGGGATGAAGACAGTGAAGAAGGTTTAGCATATATTCTGCCGTATTTTCAAGACTTAAAACAATTCTATCAAGAAGCAGCACTCAGAAATCAGGCTGTGTTGATTTATATCCATTAAACACAAAAAACCGAGGCGTTGACCTCGGTTTATCATTTTAAGCTTTGAAGATTAAAGCTTATTTTTCAACAAATGCACGTTCGATCACGTAGTCGCCCAATACACCCATTTTTGGTGATTCTTTCAGGCCGTGTTGGTCAAGGAGCTCGACAACATCATCAAGGAATGCAGGGCTACCACAAAGCATTGCACGGTCAGTTTCTGGATTAAAACGTGGTAAGCCGATTTTTTCGAACAATGCACCAGATTCGATCGCAGTGGTTACACGACCTTGTGTGTGAAACTCTTCACGAGTCACTGTTGGGTAGTAAACCAATTTATCTTTGATACCTAATTCTTCAAAGAACTCATTGTTTGGAAGTTCATTGAGAATAAGATCTTGATACGCTAATTCAGAAATAAAACGTGTACCGTGTACAACAATCACTTTTTCAAAGCGTTCGTAAGTTTCAGGGTCACGAATGGTTGATAAGAATGGTGCAAGTCCAGTCCCAGAAGAAAGAAGGTAAAGGTTTTTACCAGGATTTAAATCGTCAAGGACTAAAGTTCCTGTCGGTTTTTTAGAAACTAAGATTTCATCGCCAACTTTTACTTTTTGTAAAATAGACGTCAAAGGACCATCAGGCACTTTGATTGAGAAAAACTCTAATTCTTCTTCGTAGTTAGCGCTTGCAATCGAATATGCGCGCATTAAGGGCTTACCATTGACTTCAAGACCAATCATCACAAATTGACCATTTTTAAAACGCAATGCAGTATCACGTGTGGTCTTAAAACTGAATAAAGTGTCATTCCAGTGGTGTACGTGAGTAATCTTTTCGACGTTGAAAGCAGCCATTAAAGGTCTCAATAAATTATCAAATTAGAACAGCTTGCTATTCTAATCTAAAATCATTCTCGATAAACTGAATATATTTAATTGAACTTATCAGAAAAAATGATTATGACGGAGTTGAGTCTTCCAATTATTGGTATTATGCGTTCACCTTATGTGGAAAAATTTGGGATTCCTCGGCAACCGAATTTGGTTCAGGTCGAATCTTTTATCGAAATGCTCGCCCCTTATAATGTTATGGAGGCATTCGATGGAATTGAAGAATTTAGCCATTTATGGCTGATCTGGCAGTTTCATGACAATAAAAATCAGCAACAACAGGATAAATTTCGACCCCAAGTACGTCCGCCACGATTAGGTGGGAATAAGAAAATAGGGGTATTTGCGACACGCAGTATGTATCGTCCTGCACCTGTTGGATTATCGGTTGTTCAACTTAAACAGGTCAAAAAAGTGGGCAATACTGTCCGTGTTTATGTGACAGGCAGTGACTTATTAGATGGCACACCCATTTTAGATATTAAACCTTATATTCAATACTCTGATGCTGTGTTGGATGCACAAAGCGGTTATGCACAAGATCGACCTGTACTTAAACAAGTGTGCTGGTCAGAACATGCAAATCAATTAAGCACAAACTTATTGCAGCAAGCAAAAATTGATCAACAATATATCGCCGAACTTGAGTCAGTATTGGCATTGGATCCACGTCCAGCCTATCAAGACGATGAACAAAGAGTTTATGGGATGCGTTTTGGCCTGATGAATATCAAATTTAGCTGTAGTGATGATGCAATTGTGATCCAAGAAATCAAGCCCTATGAGCAGACTTAAACACTATGAATAACTTGAGTTCGATGCGACTACATCTTTAACTTATTGAAAAACAATAAGTCTCGGCGGAGTCTTGCTGAGTTTTCATCCAATTTCAGGATCAGCCTGCGGCTCGCCATACTTTTGTTTTGGCATGAGGAGCGAAGCTCCGCAAGGCAACCATCTTGCGCAGCGGTATCGCTGCTCATCGCAAAACTCGTCAACTACCAGCAATACATTTAATCAGTCGCAGAAACAATATCTTATAGAAGTAGTCCTGCCTCAAACAACTGCGGGTGACGTTTCCGAGTATCATATTTCATCAAGAATTTTTATTGAGCTCAGGTTATGAATAGAGCAAAATGATGAGAATTTTTAATGTATTACTCGTTAAAAAGGAATTTCTCAATTTATGCTAGCACTCATTTAGCATTTGGCTTTTCTGGAAGCTCCTTACTGCAATGTACTTATTTGAGCAAAGTCGAGTAAGTCTTGCTGAGATTGTTGTAAAACACGTTGTTTTTCTGCGGCAATCCATCCCAAAGCAAACCAAACTTGCGGTTCTGTTTTGACTAATTTTGTTAAAATCTCTTCTGCTACAATAAAATCATTGTATAGACCCAAACTCTCTTGAGCAGGTTTTATTGATTTTAAGTATTTTTTAACAGCTTTTTTATCACACAAGGATGAAACAAATTCTAGGCTATAGCGCAAACGTTTTAAATTCTTACGTGTTTTATGTCGTGCTTCTATGTCTAGGTTTAAGTAATTTTGAGCATCTAATTGAATTTTGTGATGTAATTTACCGATTTTCTTTAATGCTAATTTGTGTACTGACGTTTTTGTTTTTTCATTTGAATCTTGTTCAATGAATTGAATCAATGAAAGAACCAAATAGTTAAAATTAAATGACCTAAACAGTTTAGTTAATTTCTGTGTATCTGTAGTCTCTGATTCAGGTAACTTAAATTTGGGCGCACCGACCGCTTCAAGTTGAGGTAAGAGTTCTTCACGAATCACATCTAAATCTCTTGCGGAACCAAGCTGTCTAAACAGTTCTGTTAATTGAGTTTGCCAAGTCGGATCAATATGCAAAGACCAACCAGAAAAGGTTTTAATTGCACTACGTAAACGGCGGATAGCGACACGTGCCTGATGGACATGCTTGGAGTTAAAGTGGCCCGAAGCAATCGCTGTGCTGTTGGGAAGCAAATGATTAAGGCAGTTATTGAACATTTTTTTTAAGGCTGTTTCAGGTGAATCTTTTGACGTTAGGGTTAACGCTGTTTGTGATTGCACGGGGTTATGCTGAATATTTTGTGCAAGTTGAAAACCTTGTTGTGCTTTGCTTCGGACATCCAACCATAAGCCATAGCGTTTGACACGAGGCAATATAAACGAGATGAGATCTTGTACAGTACCTTGTTTAAGTTCAAATTCAAGTTCATGCAAAGCTAAGGTTTGATGCTGAGCAATAATTTGACCTTGGTCATAACTGACTTCAATTTGACTATTTTGAAATTTAAAATTACTTAATTTTCTCTCAATGTCGGTTTGAAACTGAACCTCTAGAAAGTTTTTATTTTGTGTCAATAATGATTGAATATTTTTATTAATCGCTTTGTTTTCTAAATAATTTTGAAGATCTAACTCAATTTCATCTGTTCCTAAATCTTGTTCAAACTCAGCACGTTTAAGCTTTTGTTCTGTTGGAAGTTTGAGTGTTTGCACCCAATGATCATTTTCCAGCCGTTGACGAAGAGAAATAGAATGTTCAGACAATGTAAATGATGGAGTGTCGTAATACTTTGCTTGCAGATGTAGAGTTTGATCATTTTTTCTTTGAAATGCTTTAATGAGAGCATCCAACTTCTCTTCAGGAATTTGGAATTTCAGTTCAATTTCAAACATTTTGGTCTTCTCATTTTTAGCTATTATCAAAATGATTCTAAGCGCATCAATTATTTTTTTTGAAGTATTTTAAAGAATGCTTACAAATCACCTACTTGTTATCTGATTGATGATTTATTGTTGTTTTAGATCAAAAAAGTATTTAAAGAGATGATTTTTATATTAAAAATCATCTCGAATTGATGTTTTACTTCAAGAATTTACGGCTGACTAAAAACTGCTCCGTGGCTTCCAGCAATTTTTCAGCATATACCTCTTGTTTGGCAGTCAGCCATCCTAAAGCAAACCAGTCACTTGCATCTAAGTCAGTTTGTTGTAAATAAGATGAAGATGAGGCCAGCACTTGATATTGCTCACAGGCTTGTTGAGCATCGTTTAAAGACTTGGCATATTTTTGTAGATTCTTAACATCATATATATTGGTCAAGATTGGAAAACTAAACTTCAGTTCATTTAAATGTTGCGCCAATGCTTCCAGACTTTCGAGATCCGAAAGATCAGCATCATTCAAACTCTCTTGTAGCTGTTTGTACTGGTGTTGCAGGGTGTTTTGGGCAAACCATTTCAAATCATGTGCTTGAGGCTTTTCTGATTGCCCTAAACTAAACATCAACAGTTCCAGATAATGTTGAACATTTTGAGTAGATTTAACTAAATTAATCAGCTTCTCATTGGCATATAAAATATCTTTGTCTAAGCTCTCAGCCGTTTTGGGGTTTTGTAGTAATGCTCCTAAAGTACGTTGCATATGTTCAAAATGTTGCAAATTTTTAAAATGACTTTCAAAAGCAGAAAGTTGGTGTGCCCATTTTTCTGTTTTGCTGTGTGTCCAATCTTTAAACAATGATAAGGTCAGATGCAGATGGTGAAGGGCTGTTTGAGCTTGAAGAATATGCTCAGGTTCAGCAACTTGTGCAGAAATTGCTGAGATATTAGGCAATAAGTGTTGTAGTTGGTTGGCAATGAGCCCACGTAAGTTTTTATCTGCTGTGTCCTTTTTATTTAATTGAGGCTCTTTTGCAAGTTTTGCAGGATTGACTTTGTGTCCAAGTACCAACAAGTTTCCAAATTCAGCTTTACTGCGGACATCTAACCAAAGTTGGTATTTTTTTACCCATTCAAAACTAAAAGCTAAAAGTGATTGGATTGAACCACTTTTTAATTCAAATTCAACTTCATAAATTTCTTGCTTTGCTGTTTCAGTTTTGACTTCCCCTATATCTAAACTGATTTCAATTTCTGCATCTTCAAAAGTGATCACATTCTGCATCTTCAAAAGTGATCACACGTGTGGTGCGTTGAATATCGGTTTCGAACTGTAATTGTAAGTCTTCAATTTTATCGCCCAAGGCATTTTTAAGTATGGCGAATGCTTCAGGCTTATTTTCATATACGTTCAGATCTAAAGAAGGTGTTTCTGATCGTTCACCCAAATCAATATTGTCTTCAAAACGTTCTAAATGACTTTTGGTTGCCGCTTTTAAGGTTTGTATCCAACGCGTGCCTTCTAAACGTTGACGTAGCGCAGCACCTTGCTGAGAAAGTTGACGGTCAGGCGTGTCGTAGTACTTTGCTTGAAGGTGAATAATCTCAGATTTTTTAGGGTCTATTGCTTTAAGTATTGCATTGCGACGAGCTTCGGAAATTTGAAACTTTAATTCAACTTCAAGCATGTGAAAAATTCTAAAAATGATTGTGCTGATTGAAGACTTAAATTTTTCTTCATGTTTAATTGGATATTGTAACTCAAAATTTATGCTGAAATGCTGATCCTCGCTATTCATTCAGCAAGAATGCACAATTAACACACTAGATTTAATTTGGCTTTTAATGCTGCATAAAATAAACTAAGCTGACTAAAAATAAAACAGGATGATTGAACATGAATGCCCAAGTAGAGCCTAAATCGGAATTAGAGCAATACCCTAAATTTGAACTTCCAATTAAAAATTATTCAGATTTTTATCGTTTTTATCTGACAGAACACCGTAATATCATGAGTCGCCGTTTGCATGCCGCAGGAAGCAGTCTCGGAATCTATTTCTTTACTCAAGCAATTCGCCAACGTAAAGCCAAATACGTGCTATATGGTTTAGTTTCAGGATATGCCTGTGCTTGGGTGGGACATTTCGTTTTCGAAAAAAATAAGCCTGCTAGCTTTAAGCAACCGTTATATAGCTTTATTTCAGACTGGCGTATGCTTTCGGATATTGTGCGCGGAAATCTGAGTCTAAAAGATCGCCGTTTGGATAAAATTGACAGTTAATTCATGTCACTTCTTGAGCTTACTTTCACAAGAGTGCCAATATAGATTTTGTTAGATTCAGAAATTTTAGCGTAGATTAAACATACAATAAACTCAGATCTATGATGTGTATACTGACCTGAAACAGTGACATAACATTGATCTGAGCATTTCATCGAAGAATAGCCAGCACAAGCCAGCTAAAAAAGAAATGGCAATGTTATTTTAGGCTGTTGTATTCAGCTTATTCGCTTAATTGTTTCAAAAAACATAAACACTTGTAAAACATCAGTATAGCTTCTGATCTTATTATTCATTAAAGTACAAATTGAAAAGTGTATTTATTATGAATCGAGTAACTCATGCGCGGTCTTTATCTCATCACCAATGATGATCCAATTGAACTTTTATTAGCAAAATTAGAAGGTGCAATGGCAACCTATGATGTTGCGGTTTTGCAATATCGTCGTAAAAAAGTGGCCAAACAAGATCAGGCCTATGAAATTGAGTACATGAAATCAATGTGTGCACAATACAAAGTTCCTTTTGTGATTAATGATGATTTAGACGCAGCGATAGAATACGGTGTGGGCGTACACTTAGGTCAAGGCGATGGCTCAGTTACTGAAGCTGTGGCACGTTTACCAAAAGGTGTACTCATCGGGCGAAGCAGTAATAATTCAATCGAACTTGCCGAACAAGCCATTGCAGATGGCGCAAACTATGTGGCTTTTGGTGCGATCTATGCAACAGACACTAAACCCGAAGCTGGAAATATCGGTCTTGAGACTTTAAGACAAGCCAAAGCTAAATTTGATGTGCCAATCTGTGCGATTGGCGGTTTAACTGTTGAAAATTCAGCGCCAGTGATCGAAGCGGGTGCCGACCTTTGTGCGGTAATTAGTGATATATTAGGACGCACTTTATCTGGTGTCACTGTACGTACCCAAGAATGGGCAGATTTATTTACTGCTCACAAAGCTTAAGCTTCTCTTTGTAATTTGTTTTTTAGTCGAGTAATCTCATGACGTTATCTGCCAAGCAAGAACAATTGTTTAAACAAGCCAGTAAACATATTCCGGGAGGCGTGAACTCTCCTGTACGTGCGTTTAATGGCGTCGGTGGTACGCCAATATTCATCGAAAAGGCCAAAGGGGCTTATTTGTATGATGTTGATGGCAAGCGTTATGTAGATTATGTGGGGTCTTGGGGTCCCATGATTTTGGGGCATGCACACCCTGATATTATCCAAGCTGTCCAAGAAGCAGCGGTTGATGGTTTAAGTTTTGGTGCACCCACTGTTCATGAAACCACACTTGCAGATTTAATTTGTGAAATCATGCCATCCATTGAATTAGTCCGTATGACCAATTCTGGTACAGAAGCGACCATGACCGCTATTCGATTAGCACGTGGTTATACTGGGCGTGACATGATTGTTAAATTTGAAGGCTGTTATCACGGACATTCAGACTCGCTCTTGGTAAAAGCAGGTTCGGGGATGTTGACCATGGGTGAACCAACTTCAAAAGGTGTACCTGCTGACTTTGCAAAACATACTGTCACTTTGCCGTATAACGATATTGAAGCAGTTAAAGCCTGTTTTGAGAAATATGGTCATGAAATCGCAGGTGTAATTGTTGAACCTGTAGCAGGGAATATGAATCTGGTTAAGCCGGTAAAAGGCTTTTTAGAAACTATCCGGGAACAATGTGATCAATATCAATCTGTATTTATCATTGATGAAGTTATGACCGGTTTCCGTGTTGCGCTTGGAGGTGCTCAGGCGTATTACAATGTTAAACCAGACCTAACCACTTTGGGTAAAATTATTGGCGCTGGTTTACCTGTAGGTGCATTTGGTGGTAAATGTGAAATTATGGAATGTATTGCACCTTTAGGTGGTGTTTATCAAGCAGGTACTTTGTCGGGTAATCCATTGGCAATGCGTGCTGGTATAAAAATGTTTGAAAGACTTCGACAAGCCAACTTCTATACGGATTTAACTGCAAAACTGGATAAATTACTGCAAGGCTTGCAAGCTGCTGCTGATGAGGCAGGGATTCCATTCTTTACCCAACAAGCAGGCGGATTATTTGGAATTTACTTTACAGATCAAACAGAAATCACCAGTTTTGATCATATTTTGAAATGTGATATTGATGCATTCCGTAAGTTTTTCCACGGCATGTTAAACCGAGGTGTAAATCTTGCACCTTCGGCATTTGAAGCTGGATTTATCTCTGCTGCACATAGTGATGAAGATATTGCTTTTACCCTACAAGCAGCCAAAGAAACCTTTGCTGAAATGAAGCAATAACTCAATTTTACGCCATGTAGATTGCGGTAATAAATGAGCAGAATGAGCAGTCATTTTTCGTAAAGCTTCATTTAGAATAAAAGCCCATAGCCTTTGTACTATGGGCTTTTTTTAATTTTAAATAAGATAATTACGGATGAAAATATGCAAACTAAACATTATTTAACGCTATCTGATGCAGAATTTTTATTGAACAAAGCACAACAATATGCTGTAGAACATCAGTTTAATGTCAGTATTGCTGTTGTCGATGAAACGGGAAATTTATTGGCGATGAAGCGTATGGATGGTGCATCGGCAATGTCAGCAAATTTTTGTCAAGAAAAAGCCAAATGCTCAGCACTGAGTCGTAGGCCTTCAAGTGCTTATGAGAACATGATTAAAAATGGTCAATTCGGATTTTTATCCATGAATGCAGGCTTAGGCATGCTAGAGGGTGGCGAACCGATCTTATATCAAGATCATGTGGTGGGTGCGGTGGGTATATCAGGAGTAAAATCATTTGAAGATGCTGAAATTGCTCGACATGCCATTCAAGCCTTTCTTGCACAATTTGATTGAAACTTGATGCTTGAGTGAACAGGATTAAAGTGGCATTTGGAAATACCACTTTAATCCTGTTCAATCATAAACGATAGAATTGTTTAGCATTATGATGAAAGACCTTTTCAAGTGCATTTTCATCATATTGCATCACAATATCACTAAAAGCATCAATGATATTGACGAGGCTGGTATTCACACGATCCATTGGAAAGTTGGAAGCAAACATGACTCGATATGTCCCAAAACTTTCTAAAGCATGCAGAAAGAGCGGGGCAACAAGATCAATAATTTGTTGTTTCGATGCCAATTGTTTCTTTTTATAAAATTGGTGCCCGAGGACTGGCATAAATAAACCAGACATTTTTGTATAGACATTTGGACGTGTAGATAATTCTGCAATATCTTCTTGCCATTGGTAAAAGATGTTTTCCCGTGCGGTTTTAGACAATCCTGTATTTTGTCCCACTTTGCCAAATAAACCCGCAGGTGTTCCCAAGTGGTCTAAAACGATGGATGTTTCAGGAAAGTTTTTCGCCAGCTCAATCACATCTGAAATTTGCTGAGAATATACCCATGCATCAAAGCTAAGATTATGTTGAGCCAGCTGTTCGAAGCCTTTTAAAAACTTCTTTTGGGTATACAGGTGTGGTGTGTCTGTCCAATTATGCACACCTTTATCTTCATGAAAGGCAGCCATACGCCGTATACCACGTAATCGTTTAGATGCTTTTTGATGTAGCTTTAAAATTTTTTTGAAGTTGCTATCACAAGGATCAGCGGTAGCAACAATGCCACCCAGTTTTACTGTATCTTCATTAAACGGTAAGGACTCAATAAATTCTGTTTCACCGACCACACCTTTACCTTTATGTTTTGCCCAACTTGCCTCGATATGAACAACCTGTTCAACGGCATAGTGCTGTAGATCATTTTTATAATCCTGTGGCAAATAAGGTCGTGTAATATGCTTAGTCAGCCCAACAGTCTCAATCAAATCTTTGGGTTTAACCAAGCGAACCATTTTATCTAACAGAAAAGGGCGTTGACCTAAGAGCTTCACAGCAAAAGCAGCTGCATGAGGTGTGCTATATGGATCCCACTGATGGATATGTGGATCAATGAGCGGAAAATTAAGTGTATGCATATAACGTCCAAATTGTTATTTATTATGCACATACCATACAATATTTTTTATAAAAGATGAATATTATTTGTTCGTAAATATTATATTAGAAATATAGATGATTAGAGCTTTTGACGAATTAATTTTATCAAGAAGAAGGATTTAGCCTCTAATATACAGAGGCTAGAGTCATATTTTTCTGAAACAAGTGATCAACTAAAACCATCAATGCTGATGATCATGTCCATCGTGATCATGTTTGTGCGTATGAAAATCTTCATCTTTTCGGAAACGTAGATAGTTTTCAAATTGCTCACAATATTCATCATAATTGTCTTCAAGCATCATTTGAAATTGCTGTAATACATAAGACATAACTTGTTCTTTTGCATCACGCATTTCATCGCCATCTTTAAAATTATTGGCAGCAACCCAAGTGTTAAAACGAGCAGTCGCAAACAACATCGCCGCACTGACTTGACCACGGAGCTCTTCAGGTTTTGCTTGTTTTCCCTTGACTGGGCGACAGAATTCATTGGCTTGTTTGATAAACTCATCTGCACGCTCAAAAAAAACAGCATTTAAAGCTTCTTCTTCAGTGATATCAGTCGCGTTGATTTTTTGAGACATGGTTTTTCCACATTTGGTATTTCATTGGTGGGCTATTATAGGCAATCCAGTGTTCAAACGAAACGCTTTACTTCATCCGCATCAGATTGTGGGAAATAACTTTCGAAATTTTCCTGATACTCATCAAGATGGTCTTCAAGCATCAATTTAAATTGTTCGGTGTAATAGTCTAGGATCACTTGTCGATCAGCTTTAAAGTCTGTTGCATTTTGATAAGAGCAAGCTGCATGCCAAACGCTATAGCGAGCATTAGCATACATAAAAGAGGCGCTGACATTCCCCGGATTTGCTGTGAGGTGAGTAATTTGATGATCAGCATCCGCAAATTGATTGGCAAGTGCAATAAACTCATCAGCACGCTCATAAAAACTTTCGTCTGAGTCGGTTGGTTCAGTTTCTTCAAAAAAAATCATTATTTTCAGACATAAGCTTCCCTATTCACAGGCTTGTTTCATTGAGATAACATAGCATACTCAAAATAGCCTAAGCATAATAAATACTCAAGGAGTGGATATGCAAGATGCGATTGCTGTACAAAGCTTAAAAAGTGACATTGCATTATTACGTCAAAATATTTGGCCGCCGACAGAGCTTGCTCATGTTGAAGGTTTACCAATTTATTATGCAACACAAACACAAGTAGAGCATTACTATAAACAATGGCTTGGATTGATTGAACGGGCACAGGAACTCTACCAACCCTTTATGGAAGATGAGGTTTTAGATGCGATTCATTTACCTAGCCATTTAAACTTACCTCTGTTCTTCTTTCATGTAGACCGAATTCGTATCAACAAAACTCGTGCTAAAGAGTCTAAAACTTTTCGTGGTATTGCTGCATTGATTGAAAAGTGTGGTCAATTTGAGCCAAGTCAAATTAGCAAAATGGCGCAATGGTTGAACAGTGATGACACGGCTGCCTTAGTTGCGCATCCGCATCGTGAGTTTATTGATTTGCGTACTTATATTTTTCAGCATGGGCAAAGTGATTACACCAGAACTCGATTTTATGTCAATGGATTAATTTTAAGTACTGAGAAAGATTTTGAGTTGATTGATGCTCGTGAAAAACCACGTAAGCAACGCAATGACAGTTATGCTGACCCATTGGCGGATAATCAAGTCTGGAAAGTTTTTGGAAAGTATCGCTAGCTGTAATCATTTGCTACGCTATTTTAATACTGTAGATTTTTATTTTTCTATTGATAAAAAATGATTTTACAACAAATAAAAGATGATTTTTTGCCAGCCATCTAAATGGAGCAAAAAAGTTTGAATATAAGGTATAGCATGACTATACCTAGGTTTTATCTATATTTGGGGTTGATATTATTGTCCTTAATAATTTTAACGATAGAGTAAAGTACTGATCGTCGAACATGAATATTATTAAAAGAACCTTGATGATCAAATCCTGCCATTTGGAAGACTTGTTTTACTCCCGGCTGTTTCAAAGGGGCTCGACCAGATTGCCAAGAGACTGTTCCATCACCATCTGCGTTTTTTTCGGATATTTTAAAAGGGCTTTGTTGCATAAAGGATTTAAAGGCAAAGTTCTCCTAGGCGCCTCAAATTTAAGTGACAACTTGAGTATGAGGTCGGCCTAATTCTGTAAATTTATTTAAAATAGCTATACGGGCATGTACCTCATTGACTTGGCTTTGAAAGTTCCTAGCACTGAGTTTATCGCCTAATAATTTGATGCAATGCATCTTAGTTTCGACCAAACTTCGGTGATGATAGCCTGACCATTTTTTCCATAG
>WNDP01000137.1 GCA_009912575.1 Acinetobacter bereziniae | reverse complement strand
ATCAATTTTCTGACAAATTCTCTCAAATAAACTTCGAGTAATTTAAACCAATCAATCAATGATAATATTTCGATCAATCAATCAGTAAAAATCCACACAAGTTGTTCTTCATATTCTCTTAATGATCTTCTTCATGCTTCGTCAGCATCAAGCTAGGTCGGCTATATTACTCTCTATCTCTAGAAAGTCAACTGGGATTTCAAATTATTTTTTAAACTTTCTTTCTAAAACCCAACTTAATCAATTCAATCAAGTTATTGTTTTATCAGAAGTTTTAATCTTCATCACCGCCGATGGATGTGCATTCTACAGCATTCCCATCCCAACACAACCCCCTTTTTTAATTATTTTCTTAATTTCGCTTTGTTTGCCTATTTATTCCCCTAAATCTGGCTTTTTTATTGAAAAAATGCTTTTTTTGGCTTAAAAAACACACAGTAAATATGATTTTAATTCGTTAGTCTCCTTGAGTACTCCTCTCAAGTTCTACACCATCACTCGAATTTTCATCTTGATCATCATTATTTCTTGTTCTATACCTACCATGAATCAAGATCAAAATAATCTGCTGAATGGCTATCTCTACTTACTCTACTTACATATGAGGACACGTGTGAAGATGGCGATAACCAAACAATCCGCTCTTTCACACATCGACTGACATTTTGGACTGACGTTTTGGATCGCCTTTTATTTTAGTTTTGGCTTTGAGATTGCACGATGTTGGTATCTTGCTCCAAATAAGCCAAGATCATTAAGGTTAGTTCTTTTTTAAGCTGTTGCTCTGAAATTAGAAAGTTATTATGGCTTACATAGCGCATCATGGTAAAAAGCGTACTGTTGATAATGACGAAAGATTTATTCTTAAGCACTTCAAAACTCCAATCCTTAAAAAAGCGACTGAATACATATAAGCCGACTTCATAGAAGTGCTTTTCTAAAACTTTTGCAGCTTCTGAATTGTTATAACCATGCCAATGTTTCAACACCTCTATAAAGAAACCACCATCAGCTTTCATCATGTCAAAACCGAATTGAATACTAAGCGGTATGATTTCATTTAAGCTTAAACCTTCTTGGCTGATGGCAATTTGTTTAAGTGCAAGTCCGAGCTGCTCGCTTTTACGGCGCAGCAACTCCTGAATGATTTCTTCTTTATTGCCAAAATACTGGTATATCGATCCGACACTGACACCTGATTTTTCAGAAATTTTAGGTGTGGTGACATTTAGCAAACCGTGTTCAGCAATACACAATTGTGTTGCTTCTAAAATGCTATCGACAACATTTCGAGCACGTTGTTGTTGGGGTTGTTTTCTCATTGGCATATTCATCCCGAAATGCGAATTGAATACGAATAATTATTCATATTAGAGTTTGACTAAACAATAATCAGGTCAATCGAAAAATGCAAACCTTAGTTAAACCGCAACGACTTGCACCCTATGACAAAATGGTACAAACAAACCTCAAGTCCAGAATATTTCATTATTTTACAGAACAACCGCTACAGCCAAGTTATGCCGAGTATTTATCTTTAAACCATGCGCTACAAACTGGTGATAATGCAATGGATCAAGTTATGGATTGGGTCATGACCAACCCTAGACAAAATCGTAAACTTTTTGAAACGGCGTTGTATCAAGGTTTAGATAAACTTCCTCATGACACTCCAGTACTCTCTGAGTTTTTTAAAATTGTCGAACATCCACCGAGTTGGTTGGATTCAGCCAAAATTGAAACTGCGATTAAATTTACGCATCGTTTAGGGGCTAATGGAACTTTTATCCTACGTGACCTTGCATTAATGACGGGTTATCAATACCCCGGCTTTAATCAACCTTTAATTCAAACAGGAGCTTTGCATAAGTATGCAGGAAAACGTTTAGCAGAAACGCATAAGTGGTGGTTAGATGTCAATCAACTCAATAGCTTCTCAAGATTTAATGACGGCTTCACCTCCACAATTTATGTTCGATTCATTCATTCTCTTGTACGTTATCAGTTGAATAAGTCAAAAAATTGGGATCACGAGATTTGGGGTGCACCCATCAATCAATATGATCAAGCCATGACCAATATTGCCTTTAGTGCGGTACTTCTGATCGGTGTGAGAGCCATTGGTATTTTTCCAAGTAAAGCTGAGTCCGATGCCTTAATGCATTTTTGGAAGTATGCAGGTTGGTTAATGGGGATAGATGAAAAATGGTTAGTCAATAAAGAGTCTGAAGCGTGGAAGTTATTACAGTGGATGAATTATGCGCACCCCAAAGTTGATGAAAGCAGCAAAGCTTTAGCCGTCAGTTTATCCAAAGAACCTTTTGAGCGGCACTACAAATACTTCAATAAGTTCTTACAAAAAAAGGCTTATCAAAACCATTTAGACATTACTCAGTTTTTTATTGGGCAACGTAAAATGAAAAAACTCGGGCTCAAACCCCGTGTTCTGGCATGGTATCCATTGTATTTAATTGCTAAAAATACTTTGGTTTATCGTGGTGCAAAACATATTTCTAAACTTGATCAATATTTGCAAGAAAGTGGTCGTGCCGAACAAGAATATGCCCTAAGCCTCTATCAAAATGCAGGAAAGCAACTCGCAAGTATGCATCAGTAATGATTTGAAAAGTTAAGGTGTTGAACCTTAACTTTGTTTTTCTAAGCGGTGTTTATAGATATTGAGTACAACATCACTAAATTCATTCAGCACATAGCGTGTCCATAAATCCGCATACCAATTCACTTCTGTTGATAAACGATAATCGATCGTTAATACCATTTTCGTTTGCTGTGGACTAATGGCTTCCAGTTGATAGTCTGTTGTTAACAAATTGAAATATGCTCCACCAATTTTTAAATGATCATCTAAAGACCCTTTGGGAAATGATTCCTGATTAAAAACATAAGTCCAAGCCAACTGCGTTGGTGCATGAGACTGAGTGATTTTTTCTTGGAAATGAATACCGCGTTGCCAATAAATTCGACGAATCAAACCATTATCTGTTTGCTCAGTCATTCCAGAAATTGGTTTTGGAAAACCCATTAAAAAAATTGGACTAAATTTTATTTCACTGGACTGAATCTGCTGGATATTATTAATCGATGCAAAAACATCTTGAATAGGTGCATTAACAATAATTTCTTGGCGAGTTAAACCATTATGATACTGAGAGAAATCAGGTAATAGTAACAAGCCTAGCAAAGGTAAAAGTACGATAGAGTAAACTTTATTATATGGCTTCCATAAACGTCGACATAAAAAATGCATGCATGTCGCACCTAAAGTCGAACAGAGGAAAAATATCGGCGCTGCCATGATCAGACAAATGCCACCCTCTCTTAAAATGACTACACCAACAACAATGATCCCGAGTAAAATATAGATTTGCTGAAGAAAAGTTTGTTTTAAAGAATTTGGAGATTTTAAAGATTTCACATACTCCATGATCGCACCCAGACTAAAAGGTAAGAATAGTAGAAATGCCACTGTCAACATTTTTTCTGAACTTAAAGCAATCAGTGAGATGATTAAAAAATAACAAAGCACAATACAAAGCAAAGGTAACCAACGAATAAATGCTGTTCTTGCAGGATATTCCTGAATAATTTTCATACTGGGTTGATGAAATACTCTACAAATTAATTTTCGATCAGGTTGTACAATGGTCTGATAAATACGAATTTCATCGATTCCTTCAATTTTTAGTCGTTCTCTAAATATTTGTTCAAACGTTGTTGTCCATTCTTCATCTGCAATGGAAACTTCGCCATATTGTTTAAAAATATCAAGATAAGCTTCTATTTTTTCATTCATTTCTAATTATCTTTACTGTTTGACCTTATTTTAAATATCTGTAATCAAAAAGGAAGTCCTCAGACCTCCTTTTTATTTTAAGATTTTCACATCATCAATGACTATGCATTGGCTCAGAAGCTGAATGCTGCATGTTTTGCATCTCTTCATGACTCATATTCGACATGTCATGCTGTTCAGCCGCTTTCTGCTTTTGACTTGGCATATAGTCAGGTTCATTGGTAATCGCCAAATAGAAGATTCCCATGAAAATACAGCTTAAAATAATTGCAATCACTAGCAACTTCCATCCCCAAAATGACTTTTCTGGCGATAACTTATTACTGTCGTTACTCATATGACATCCTCATATTTCGTTATAAATTAAAAAATCTGTGTTAAATCAATTAAAACTTCATGCTTACGCGCGCCCAATAGTTACGCCCAGTATTATTAAATTGCTGTGTGCCGACTTGACCATCTGCACCGACACCCAACTTATTCAAATGTTCGGTATAGGTTTTATCAAATACATTATCGACACCTACAGACAGATTCAGATTTTTTTGAATGTTGTAAGAAGCATTCAACGCCAAAGTGGTAAAGCCTTTGCTTTCACCTGTATCATAACCCACGATATTACCTTGGTTTAGGCTAATACGATCTTGTTTTGCCACAGCACGCCATAACAAGCCAAAAGAATATTGATCTTGTACATAACGTAAGTTTAAACGCCCTTCTAAAGGTGCAATTTGTGGTAATGCTTGATGTGTATCGGTATTTTCACCCCATGCATACATTGCACTAAGATCAGCTTGTATGGCATCAGTAAATTGGTAACCTACCCCAGCTTCAGCACCAGCAATGGTTGCATCGACATTTTTTGCGCCCGCACTAAATGATGAACCATGACTATGTCCATCCATCCCACCTGTTGGATGATTATGATAACTCAATAAAATAAAGTCATTAATCAACCCAGCATAAGCTGATGTCCATGCGCTGAAAGGACCATGTTGGTATTGATAACCAAGATCAAGCTGTAAAGTCTTTTCCGTTTTAAGGTCATTAAATGTCGGCTTTGTCATGCCTGTATTGCCATGTGCTGTACTAAATAATTCCCAATAATCAGGGACACGTTCAACATAACCTAAACCAATATAAGACTTGGCATTATGCTCAGGATGTTGACTTTCTAAACGAATAAATGCGCTTGGCAATGTCTCTTTACGTTGATCATTCAATTTAAGTGCATCAATTTTAACTTGATCGACACGGGCACCTGTCACCAATTTGTAAGTATCATTAAATTGATAGCCTAACTCGCCAAATGCACCATATGACTGAAACTTCATATTAATAGCAAAAGGCATATTCATTGTTGGAGACACCATATCTCCACCATGCTTATTAAATTGTGAATCTACCCCTGTAATCAAACTCAACTTATCCCATTCACTGGTCATAGCTAAACGGCTATTTAAAGTACGGCGTGTCACCTCCATATCGGAATGATTTAACACCATCTCATGTTTGTTATTCATAACCAATTCAGGACTTGGCTTACGTAAACTATAATTATCCATAATATGATCGTTATAACTATAATTAACTTGCCCCTCGATTTTTTTAATCACAGGGCTAAGATTTTTTTCTCAAAACGAAGACCGAGGCTTTCACGGGCAAACTGCGAGCCGTCCATGGTTCGACCAGCATATTCAGCCTCACCATCTGCTTTACCGCCTGTTAGTTCAACCCAAGTATCCTAGGTGTCCATCCTAAAGCCAAATCAATATTCCAGCGCTCCCATGAAGATGGAACTTTATGACCATCGCCATCTTCATAGCTATTTGACTCAGAACGATTGGCGTTCACACGTAAGTATTTTTTGCTGTCACCAACAGCCGCTTCAATGTTGTGGTCTAAACGCCCAAAAGATCCGACCAAAACACTGGCTTGACCGAGATAGTTTTTCTCATCAGTCAATGTTGGTTCCTGACGCTCAAAAATGACCGTTGCTGCCGAACCTGTATTGGCATATTGAACAGTTTGTGGTCCTTTCACGACTGAAATTCGGTCAAAACTTTCAGGTTGAATATAAGACGTCGGCGCATCCATTCGTGCAGGACATGCACCTAAGTTTTCAGTACCATCTGTCAATATTTTGATTCGTGTACCAAACATGCTACGGAATGTGACATCACCATTGGTTCCACCACTTTTAATGGCGTTAAAACCCGCGATACTCTGTAGATAGTCGGCACCATCTGTTGCAGGTACAGGCTGAATAGGTTGTTTGGGATCTGCATGAATAATCAAACCGTTGGCGTCATTATTGAGCTGAGCTGTTACAACAATCGGTGTGAGTTGATCAGTTTCTTGCTGTTCTTGAGCAAAAGCTGTTGCTGAATAACATGCGATAGAAATCGCAGCCGCTAAAGGCTGTAAAAAAAATTGAGGTTGAGCCATTTTCTTTCTCTTAAATCATAAATATAAGCTGCGACAAAGCAGCATCAGGACCTCGATAAAAAGATCCTAAAAATTAAGTTTTTAGATTTATGCGAAAAGTGGCGGCGCTCGCCCTTGAGGAAGTAAAAATAAACGTTGTAGAACAAAATAAACATGTCGAAATGCTTTTTGAAATGCAACCAGACGTACTTGGATACGATCTAATATTTCTTTGACTTCAAGTTCTGGAGGTAAAATCAGATTGCCATAAACTGTACAGTATTGGCACTGGTGACCTGCATCATGATGGTGACTTGTTTGTTGTTGTGCAGCAGGCTGATGATCTGCCATCAAATGCTGATGACCCGAAGCCTCATGTGCTGAAACGCTCGAATGATGTTGATGATGACTACTTTGTTGATGCTTTTCGTAAAAATGACTTTGTACTAAAGCTTGAGTAATAGTTTCACAGACCGGCGGCAATTTGGTATTGCTTCGGTAGCAAAGGCTGTAAAAACACAGCAATCTGTAAAAAAACTGCGGTAAACCCCAGCAGTAAACCTATTCTCAACAAAACGTTCGTCTCAACATTTTTCGAGCCAAAGTATAACAAAGCCCAAACAAAATTGGGCTTTGTATTGAAGAAAAATTCAAGAAACTTTTAACTTTCAGTTCTCTATATCAACGTTTTGCAGGAACTTTTTGCTTTTCACGTTGACGGACCACTTTTTCAACTTTTTCACGTGCTCTTTGACGCTTCAATGGTGATAAATAGTCGACAAATAACTTACCGTTTAAGTGATCCATTTCATGTTGAATACACACCGCCAGTAATTCATCCGCCTCAATCTCAAAAGCTTTTCCATCAAGGCCAATTGCTTCAATTTTAACTCGTGACGGACGCTCAACTTTATCGTATATTTGAGGAACAGAAAGACAACCCTCTTCATAAGAGAACGTTTCTTCTGTAAGTGGTGTTATTTTGGGGTTAATGAACACCATAGGTTGGTCTTTATTTTCAGACAAATCCATGACGATAAGTTGGATGTGCTGATCGACCTGTGTAGCAGCCAGACCAATACCTGGCGCTTCATACATGGTTTCAAACATGTCAGCTGCTAATTGACGGATTTCATCCGTTACAGCATCGACAGGTTTTGCAATGGTACGTAAACGGGGATCAGGAAAACTTAAAATTGGTAATAAGGCCATACTGTACCCTCTGTTGCTATGCCATTGATCTTAAAACTAAATGAAGAATATGCTTCATTAAAAAATGTGTGTAATATGCGTATTATAACGCATATAGAGACATAATTTTAGGAATTATGATAATGAAAAAGGTTTTAACTGGCATAACAAGTTTTCATGCCAAGGGGTTCAAGAAACAATTGCTTGCTGTAACAACACTATGTTTAAGTGCAGGATTCACTTACATGGAGATGACACACGCAAGCCCAAACGTTAATCCACCTGCACTCAAAGCCAGTGCTCCCAATGTTTATGTGGTGAAACGTGGTGATACTTTATGGGATATCGCAGGGAAATTTTTAAGTAAGCCATGGCGCTGGCCTGAGATTTGGGCAAGCAATAAGCATGTTAAAAATCCACACTGGATTTATCCTGGCGATAAATTACTGTTATGTACTTTAGATGGTCGTCCATTGATTGGTGTAGACGAAGGTGATGGTTGTGATGGAATTATTCGTCGTCATCAAGGTGGAACATCTTTGCGCCCACAAGTACGTGTTGAATCTTTAAACAGCGCGATTTCCGTTATTCCATTATCTGACATTCAGCCATGGCTAGAACACAGTATTGTGATCAGCCCTGAATCTTTACAGAATATTCCCTATACCATTGGTGCTGCCGATAACCGTGTGATCACTGGCGCTGGCCAAACAGTATATGCCCGTGGAAATGGCTTAGTGGTCGGCCAACGTTATGGGATTTATCGTGAAGGTAAGCCCTATATGTTCCTGAATGCTGAAGGTAAAAAGTTTAATGCTGGATTGGAGTTGGCTGAAGTTGCTTCTGCGACGGCTACGGCCAATGAAAATGATGTCACCACACTTGAGTTAACCAAAAGCTACAATGCTGAAGTTCGTAAAGGTGATTATGTTCTTCCTAGCTATGATGCAGAACTACCAAGTTTGTTCTATCCAACCACCAGCAATGAAGTGAGCAGTGGCGGTAAAGTGGTGCGTGTTCAAGGCTCGATTGGTACAGCAGCTCAACACAGTGTAGTCACCATTGATCGTGGTACTTTACAAGGTGCCAAACCAGGGCAAGTCTTTAGTATTTACCAACAAGGTGAAGTGGTTCGTGATCCGAAGACCAAAGAATCTGTAAAATTACCAAGTCAGCAAATTGGTACACTGATGATCTTCAAGAGCTTCGATCATCTCAGTTATGCCTACATTTTAGAAAGTAATTTACCGATTAAAATAGGTGCTGAGATCAAACCACCTGCCATTAGTGATCAGTAATTTTCAATATTGTAGTTCCACTATGTTGAATCAAATACCTCATGCGCAATGCGATGCCATCCAACTTTGGTATTTGGTTCAACACTCCATCAGTGCTTTTCGCAAACTCGAAAGCCATTTCGTCTCAGTTTCAAAGGCAGTTCAACCTGAACATCTTGCACGCTGGTCTGAGCTGAAAATACATAAGCATCATATTGAAAGAGCCAAAGAGTTCTTTACAACTCAAGGGCAATCTCAATTTAAAATTTGTTTAGATAAAATTCAAAAACATAGTGATTTCATTCTATTAGATACTGACCCAAATTATCCGCAACAACTTCTCCCCTACAACAATCATCCACCTCTTCTATTTGGAAAAGGTTCTTTACAGAACTTGAGCCAACCACAGATTGCGATTGTGGGTAGTCGAAAAGCCAGCCCACACGTCAAACAAGTGGCTTATGATTTTGCTTATTATTTAAGTGAAAAAGGCTTTTTTATTACCAGTGGTTTAGCGCAAGGAATTGATGAAGCTGCGCATATGGGCGGTCTTAAAAATCAGCGAACCATTGCCGTCATTGGTACTGGATTGGATCTGATTTATCCAAGCCACAATCAACATTTACAAGAACAAATTCTGCAAAACTCAGGAAGTATCATCAGTGAGTATTTGCCTGAAACTCAACCTATTCCTCGTAATTTCTCTTATCGAAATCGTATAGTGAGTGGTTTGAGTCTAGGAGTTCTTGTTGCTGAAGCGCAATTACGAAGTGGCTCATTGATTACCGCTCAAACCGCTGCTGAGCAAGGTAAAGTCATTTTTGCAATTCCTGGACATATCTATGGAGAACATCATCAAGGTTGCCATCAGTTAATTCGTGAAGGTGCGATTTTAGTCGATCACCCTGAGCAAATTGTGGAAGATTTAGCTTTACCAACGCAATGGCAGTGTGCGCAACAAGCTGAAATCAAAACTAATACACCTGAGATTCCTGAGCATTTATTTCATCTCTACCAACAACTTGATTGGATCGGACAAGACTTAGATAAACTGGCTCAAAAATCGCCCCTCAGTACAGCAGAATTAACCAGTCATCTCATGGAGTTAGAGCTTTTAGGACTGTGCATTCAGCAATCTGGACTGTACTTACGTTGCCGAGTCAGTGATTAAGGTTCACAATAGCTTTTTATTTTTTCGAACTGACAAGGTAGACATCCATGATTACAACCTCAGTTGCTGAAGCTGCACAAATTCTTCAACAAGGTAAAGTATTGGCTTACCCAACAGAGGCAGTATGGGGTTTAGGTTGTGACCCGTTTAATGAACAAGCTTTTTTAGAGATTTTACGACTCAAGCAACGACCTATTGAAAAAGGGGTTATTTTACTCGCAGGTCAACTCTCCCAAGTTGAACATTTACTCTCAGATATTGAGCCAACTATTCGTGACCAAATCATACAATCTTGGACACAACGATCTCGTACAGAACGTGCCACCACTTGGCTTCTCCCCGCAGATCACCAAATTCCACAGTGGATCACAGGCCAACATACTCAAGTCGCTGTTCGAGTAACCAATCACCCTCTATGTACAGCTTTATGCAATGCTTTTAATGGGTTTATTGTTTCTACCAGTGCCAATCCAGCAGGTTCAGCACCTGCAAGATCTCTACAAGAAGCCAATCATTATTTTGGATCAGAACTCAACTACTTAAACGGTGATTTAGGTTTAAGCCAAGAGCCAAGCAAAATTATCGATGCCTCTACTGGGCAAATCATTCGTGCTTAAGCATTGATGCCTCGATCAATAACTCATCTTTTGTAAAAATTGACAATAAAAAAGGCAAAAAAAAACTCAGCCATATATAGGGTTGGCTGAGTATAAAAAAGGATGCGGTTAATCACATCCAGAGGGTATATCGAATTTGATAAATCCAGTGTAAGCCAGTTTCATTAAGAAATTCTTAATTGGCTACGATGAAAATTATTATCCTATAAATGTTTTTTGAATACAAACATATTATTCCGCCGATTTTTTAAACAAACTTTACAATGCGTTAAAACCGAATACTTCGCAATATATTTAAGTAGTTAAATTTATTTTATTATTTGAGTCTTTTAAAGGTAAATTTTTAATTAGAAATAATTTTTGAGTGAATTTAATACTTAATCTGGCTAAAAAATAGCGAATTAACCGTATACTTTTCACTCAAATTTTATTTATGAAGCAGAAATAGATTTACTTTTTTTGGCACTATGTGACTTTTTTTGTGCCAAAGCAATGCCAACTAAAATAATCACACCTCCAATTGTATGGTAGATCGTCCAGTCCTCATGCAACCAAAAATAAGCAATCACAGCAGTAAACACAGGCATTAGGTTCATAAAAATACTGGTTCGATTCGGACCCAAATATTGAACTGCCATCATCCATAATAGTGGTGCAATCAGTGATGGAAATGCGCCTGCATATAAAACACTCGCAGCATTACTCGCATCAATAGCATCGATCCCTAGATAGAATACAAAAGGTAAATGATAAATCAAGGTAAATGCAATCTGCACATATAAACTCAGTAATAACGGTACTTTTAATTGCCATTTCTTTAAAAAGACACCATAAAAAGCATAAAAGAATACCGCTAAGACCATGATCAGATCACCAGAGTGCCCTGCTAGCTGGGTCAAATTGGCAAAATCACCACGTCCAATCACATACATTAAACCGACAAAGGATAATATGCTCCCAATCACCGCAAAACGATTTGGAATTTCACGTAACAACATCATAGACACAAGAATCGTGAATACAGGGATAAACGCATTGATAATGCCCATATTCGTAGCAGTGGTATAATGCGCTGCGCTATAGGCTAAGCCCTGATACAAGAACATCCCAAAAGCACTAAGTACGGCAAATTGAACAAAGTGCTGACGTATTAAATCACGTTGCTGCCAGACTTTGGTCAACATAAAAGGTGTCAAAAGAATAAATGCCACCAACCATCGGTAAAAGCTAATACTGACAGGTGAAATATAATCAGTCACATAATGTGTCACTGCAATATTCAGTGACCAGATCAAAACTGCAATGATGGGTAAACTAATTGCCCACCACATGGGTTTAGTGTTGGTGTACATAACTTCCACTATTCATGAGAACTTGCAACAATTATCAATGAAGTCTGAATCAATTTAAATAAGGCATTTCAGACATCTATAGGGCTTTTCAGACAATTTAAGATAAGATATTGATTTAAATAAACATTGACTAATTAAAACAGTTCCCATGTTTTGATTGCCAAAGCCACCACATTTTGCAATTGTTGTAAGCCTACGCCATCACGAGCCTGCATGGTTAAACCTTGAATCACCGTAGAATAATAATCCGCCATTCCCTGTAAATCAGCCTGTGGGTTTAAATCCCCATCATTTACACCTTGTTCCAGACGTTGATAAATCCTTTCTTTGACCTGCTGTCGTTTAAGCAACAAATCTTGCTGAATTGGCGCATGTTCTTGAGAACAATTGATGGTTGCTGTCACCAACATGCAGCCTGTTGGCTTATTTTGTTGTACTAATTTTTTACGATTTTCATGCAGATAAAGTTCAATCGCAATTTTCGCAGTCTTGGCTTGTTGAAAAATAACATCCAGAGAACAGGCTTCATGTTTTAAGTAATATGCTAAACATGCATGGAAAAACTGAGATTTATCACCAAAACTACTGTAAATACTGGGTGCAGTAAGATTAAGTGCCTTGGTTAAATCACTCATTGATGTCGCTTCATAGCCATATTCCCAAAACAACAACATGGCTTGATGTAATGCCTGCTGTTCATCAAAACATTTTGGGCGACCACGTCCGCGTTTAATCACCTGTTTTTCTGCGACTAAATCATGCTCTTCAGAATCCGCCATAATCTTCACACATATTTTTATAACAAACATTATTAAATTAATTGACAGCTTAAAATTAATTGTATTAGTTCAGATCTGATCAGACATTGATCTTGAAAAAGAGAAAGTTACCCGTTTTGATAAAGGTGTCGAATCTTAATCAAACAAAGGTAACTTTCTTATGTTGCATACTAACAATCAAATCATTAAACACAAAGTAGGCTTACTCAATTTAGCTGAAGAACTTCAGAATGTATCCAGAGCTTGTAAAGTCATGGGTGTC
>WNDP01000136.1 GCA_009912575.1 Acinetobacter bereziniae | reverse complement strand
TAGACCAAGCATTTGCTTCACATAAAATTGATGCTGTGATTCATTTTGCAGGCTTAAAAGCCGTGGGAGAAAGTCAACAAATTCCACTGAGCTATTTTGACCATAACATTGCAGGATCAATACAGTTGGCGCAAGCCATGGAAAGAGCAGGGGTTTTTAATCTGGTTTTTAGCTCATCTGCAACGGTTTATGATGAAGCAAATACCTCTCCTCTGGATGAAAGTATGCCAACGGGTATGCCTTCAAATAACTATGGCTACACCAAACTGATTGTTGAGCAATTGTTGCAGAAACTAGCCATCTCAGATTCACGTTGGTCGATTGCACTATTGCGTTATTTCAATCCTGTCGGTGCACATAAAAGTGGTCGAATTGGTGAAGATCCGCAAGGGATTCCAAATAATTTAATGCCTTATGTCACACAGGTTGCTGTTGGACGTCGTGAAAAACTGTCGATCTATGGTGATGATTATGACACGATCGATGGGACAGGGGTTCGCGACTATATCCATGTGGTTGACTTAGCCAATGCACACTTATGTGCGCTAAATAATCGTTTAAATGCCAAAGGTTGTCGTGCTTGGAACATTGGCACAGGCAACGGTTGTTCTGTGCTTGAAGTGAAGAATACTTTCGAAAAAGTGAATGGTGTTGCTGTCGCTTATGAAATTGCACCACGTCGTTCGGGAGATGTAGCAACTTCATTCGCTAATAACGCACGAGCTGTTACAGAACTCGGTTGGACAGCAAAATATACTCTTGAAGATATGTTGGCGGACAGTTGGAACTGGCAAAAACAGAATCCAACAGGTTATCAATCATAAACTTGCAGAAAGAAAATAGGCGCATTGAGCGCCTATTTTCTTTCTGCTGAAAGGTTAAGCCTGAATCAACTGCGTCAATTCATCGACATAGTCTTGCATTGGTTTAGGATTTTGATCTGCACGACTTTCAATATTCAAACGTAATAATGGCTCAGTATTTGAAGCACGTACATTTAAACGCCATGCACCAAAATCCAGACTTACACCATCCGTTTGATCAATCGCAGGATTCAAATCAGCAAAATGATCGAAAATCTTTTGAATAGTTTCTTGAGTATCTTTCACTTTAAAGTTGATTTCACCACTACATGGAAATTTCGCAATCATATCTTCAACAAGGCTTGAAAGCGATTGCTGTGTATCAGACAACACTGAAATCGCCAATAACCATGGAATCATTCCGCTGTCGCAGTAAGCAAAGTCACGGAAATAGTGATGCGCACTCATTTCTCCACCATAGACCGCATTATGTTCACGCATGACATCTTTAATGAATGCATGTCCAGATTTGGATTGGACAGGTATTCCTTGGTATTGATTAACGATATCTAAAGTATTCCAAACCAAACGAGGGTCATGGACAATCTTCTCGCCTGATTGTTTTAATAAGAATGCTTGTGCCAATAGACCAACGATATAGTAGCCTTCGATAAATTGACCTTTTTCATCAAATAAGAAGCAACGATCAAAATCGCCATCCCATGCAATACCCATATCCGCATGGTGAATCAAAACCGCATTACGGGTGCTGTCACGATTTTCGACCAAAATTGGATTAGGAATACCATTTGGGAAGGTGCCATCGGGATGATTGTGTATTTTGATAAATTCAACAGGGATGTTTAATGCCTTAAATTTTTCTTCAATGGCATCAACCACATGTCCAGCTGCACCATTGCCAGCATTCATTACCAATTTGAGTGGTCGAATTTTTGCTGGATCAATATAGGTGAGTAAGTGTTCAATAAATTCAGGCAGAATGTTGTATTTTTGCGTTGATCCTTTTTTCGCAACTTCTGTGAATTGCTCGGATTCAGCCAAGGCTTGAATGTCTTTTAAGCCGGTATCTGCACTAATCGGGCGTGCATTTTCACGAACCAGCTTCATCCCATTATAATCCATAGGATTATGACTTGCTGTAACTTCAATACCACCCTGTACATCTAAATGGAAAGCACCAAAATAAACTTCTTCGGTTCCCGTCATTCCCAAGTCGAGTACGTCTACACCTGCATCATTCAGACCACGAATCGTCGCTTGTTTTAAGTCTTCGCTGCTAAGGCGAACATCGCAGCCTACCACCACGCTTTTCGGTTGATAGATTTGCCCATAAGCACGACCCACTTTATAAGCGATTTCTTCATTAAGTTCGGTACCAAGTTTGCCTCGGATGTCATAGGCTTTAAAACACGTTAATTTATTCATGTCCATCTTTCTATTGTATAAGCTTGGGATTTGAGTGAAGCATCATTTTAACCTTAAAGTGTGTAAAAAATGAGATGTGAAGATGTAATTTAAATTTGAAGCTTAAAATGCCATCTTTTTTATAGTTTTCTTGTTTATTTTAAAAATATTTTAAGCATGGTTGTTTATTTTTTGATTATTCATTTTTGAGGGATTAAAAATTAATATTTATTAAATTTTATAATTCATGTGATAAAGATCACAATTATTAAGCTTACTTTTTGAAATTTAAACTCTTTTCTTAACAAAGTTAGCCAATAAAAAGTGAAATATATATTTGCTTGAATTTTATAATGTGTAAAATAGAAATCGAGTAAGGGAATAATTCAAAATAACTCAATGCCGATAATTACAAGCTTGTTTAGGTGCCGTTCAGGAATGTTAATAACTAAAAAGCCAACAATTTTTTGAAAAGCTTGGGTGCGGTCAGTTTATGTGTTCTGATCCAGAACAATTGCCATGCACAAGAAACCAGCTATTTAAAAGGAATCAAGGAAAGTGTATCAGGTTTGATCAAACCGAAAGATGACCAATCATTTCGTACTGTTCAACTTAAACAACTCTCTGACTTTGAATATCAACCTGAGCAAAGCACAGCGAGCCCTTTGCCAGTGGTCAAACCTTATATTGGACAGAAGGCATCTCTAAATAATTTATATGTAGAAAATGC
This sequence comes from Acinetobacter bereziniae, assembly GCA_009912575.1. GTDB lineage: Bacteria > Pseudomonadota > Gammaproteobacteria > Pseudomonadales > Moraxellaceae > Acinetobacter > Acinetobacter bereziniae_A. The sequence goes on along the minus strand of WNDP01000136.1, from coordinate 9,950 downwards.
AAAAACCAGCAATATTTATTCAGCAACGACAAGAACGTTAAACCTTGAAGAAGCGATTCAAATTGCAGTCAAACGCAACCCCAATATCGCCCAAACGATTTCTACTTTGGCCTCACAAAATGCCAATATTGATGTCGCAAAGGCGCAGTATTATCCACAATTAAAAGCAGGAATGAATACTGGTGACTTTACCTCAAATGATAAAGGACGGCAGCTATATTCTGTTGAAGCCAATCAATTGCTTTATGACTTTGGCAAAGTCAAAAACAGTGTCACCACACAACAAAATAAATTAGCGCTTGAACAAGCCAATGTTTTGATCAGTATCGATGAGATTTCTACCCAGACGGCTCGAGATATTTTAGGCCTACTACGATATCGCAATATTATAAAAATCGCACAAGATCAATTTAATGGTGTGAGTCGTTTACATGAGATTGCGCGTTTAAGAGCAGAAGCGGGAATCAGTAGCAATGCTGACCCTGTGCAAGCGCAAAGTTATGTTGAATATTCACGCTCATATCTCATTGCTCAACAGAATTTTCTTAAACAGCAAGAGCAAAAATTACGCACCTTATTGGGTTTTGATGTGAGTCAGACCGAATTCAATATTCCTGATGAATTCGTCAAACAATCAGGGCTTTATGACGACCCTGAAGTCAATACCATTCCAAGCATGATTGCGGCAAAGGCTGAAATTGATGTGGCACAAAGTCAAAAGAAACAAACCCAACTCAGTACTTATCCTACGATTTCGTTGGTGGGCTCGGTGACAAAAGCATTGAATGGTCAAAACCCCAATACAGGGATTGAAAATGATACCGACAGTTCGATTGGTGTACAGATGTCGAGTAATTTCTATCAGGGGGGAGCCGTTGGTTCACAAGTCAAAGCTGCAAACTTTGCTGAGCAAGCGGCACGTGCCAAACTGAATGCCACTTATCTCAATATTATGGATCAGGCACAGATTGCCCGTGAAAGCATAGAAAACACAGATAAACAAATTTGGGTGTTGATGGACCGAGAACGTTCAACTGCTAAAACCCGTGAGCTGTATGAAGAACAATACAAACTTGGCAAGCGTTCAATTTTAGATTTACTCAGTTCAGAACAATCGTACCAAAGTTCAAGGATTGAAAGAGAAGCAGCACGATTTGATATCTATGACACGATTGCATTATTTATCAATGTAACCGGAAAGAGTAGACATGCTTATCATTTAAATAATATTCAAATTCAGGGGTTTGAAGTTCAGCCATGAATAATAATACATTAAATTATCAACCCTGGTTACAAGCCATTATCGCGGTTGCCCAACATTACCGTATTCAACCCTCAGAAGAACAAATTCGTCTGCAACTGGATTGGAATAAATATCACAATATTGACGACATGCTGGCACTGATTACTCGTCAAGTGGGATTAAATGTTCGTCAAGCTGACTTTAGCACGGATGTTCTTAATCCATGGCGCTTGCCTGTGGTGGTCGAACTCAATGATGGTCAAGTGGCAGTGATTGAGAAAGTAGATGCTGCTGGTAATGTCAGTCTACAACTCAGTGGTGATCAAGGACTGTCACAGTGTTTTAATGTGCAGCAACTTCAGGCCAATGCCAAGCGCGTCTATATTTTTAGACCTGAAACCTCGGTGCCTGATGCACGTGTTGACGAATATATTAAGCCTTATGAGAAAAGTTGGTTTTGGGACATTGTACTAAAAGACTGGAGGCGCTATACCGATATTATGGTGGCTTCAATGATTGCCAATATTTTGGCATTGGCGACCATTATCTTTTCTATGCAAGTTTACGACCGTGTCGTGCCTTCTCAATCCATTCCAACCTTGTGGGTACTTGCAGGTGGTGTACTGATTGCAGCAATTTTTGAATTTGTTCTGAGGATTGCGCGCGTATATTTATCCGATATTATCGGTAAGCGTGCAGACTTAAAGATTTCAGATCGTGTATTTGGTCATGCACTGCGCATTCGCAATAAAGACCGAGCACGTTCAACAGGCTCTTTCATTTCGCAGATTCGCGAGCTTGAAGGTGTCCGTGAATTGGTTACTTCCACCACCATCAGTGCGATTGCCGACCTTCCTTTCTTCTTCCTGTTCTTGGTGATCTTTTGGATGATCGGGGGCAATATTTTCTGGGTGATGTTGCTGGTAGTACCGCTGATGATTCTTCCGGGTTTCTTGGTACAAAAAAAATTGGCTCAATTGGCTACCGAAGGCATGCGTGAATCAGCAATTCGTAATGCGATTTTGGTTGAAGCCGTACAGGGCATTGAAGATATAAAATTATTGCGGGCTGAAGCAAGATTCCAAAATCAATGGAATCATATGAATGAAGTCTCAGCAGATGTCAGCATGCGTCAACGAAAAATTGTTGGTTGGTTAAATGCATGGACACAGAAGATTCAAGGTTTGACCTATGCAATTGTGGTCTTGGTTGGTTGTTTTGCAGTGATGAAAGGTGACATGACCACAGGTGCATTGGTGGCGTGTTCAATTCTCTCTTCACGGATGCTGGCACCAATTTCTCAAGTAACAGGTGTACTTGGGCGTTGGCAACAGGCCAAGGTTGCGAAAAACGGCTTGGATGAATTGATGCAAAAGCCAGTTGATCGCCCTGAACGTGCCCAATTGATTCAGCGTAAAGTGTTGTTGGGTGATTATGATTTTAAAGGAGTGGTGTTTAAATATACCGAAGACGATCCACGTCCGACCTTGGTCATTCCACAACTCAAAATAGCGGTCGGAGAAAAGGTGGCGATTCTTGGTCGTAATGGCGCAGGGAAGTCGAGCCTTTTACAATTACTTGCAGGGATGCAATTGCCTGTCCAAGGTAAAATTGGTCTGGATGGCGTAGACCAATCCTTGCTTGATCCTGATGATATTCGCCGAGATATGGCATTGCTCAATCAAAATGCCCATTTATTTTTTGGTACGATTCGTGAAAATTTAACTTTAGGTGCGCCACTGGCCACCCATGAAGAAATTGTTCGCACTTTGCAAATCACCAATGCACTTGAAATTGTAGAGCAGAAAAAAGAAGGCTTGGATCACGTTATTCTAGAGGGTGGCGTGGGCTTTTCAGGCGGACAAAAACAAGCGCTATTGCTGACAAGGTTGCTGTTGAGAAACCCGAATATTGTCTTGTTGGATGAACCAACCGCCTCGATTGATGATGTGTCAGAAAAAGTCTTGATTCAACATCTTAAACAATGGCTAGGTCATCGAACCTTGGTGGTGGCAACTCATCGCCCTGCTGTTTTGCAATTGGTTGATCGGATTATTGTGGTACATGAAGGTAAAATTATTAAAGATGGACCTCGAGATGCCATTCTGAATCCGCAACATCAGCCGAATGCAGGAGGTACTTCAACATGAGCCAAGAACAAAATCCACAAAAGATTGAAATCCCAACCCAACCGCCTGCTCAAGCTGATGATGCGACCAATATCCTACAGCGACCAACCAATCCCTCAGCATTGAAGTTTTCAGAACCGCCTTTGCCTAAATCAAGCTTTATTATTTGGATCGTGGCAGTAGGCTTATTGGCATTTCTGATTTGGGCATGTGTTTTTAAACTTGAAGAAGTCTCAACGGGCACAGGTAAAGTGATTCCATCTTCAAAAGAACAAATTATTCAATCATTAGATGGTGGGGTGGTCACGAGTTTAGATGTTAAAGAAGGCGATATTGTGCAAAAAGGACAAATACTTGCACAAATTGATCCAACACGATTTGAGTCACAAGTTGGAGAAAGCCAGACCAAATTACTGGCAACCCAAGCCACAGCTGCACGATTGGAAGCAGAAGTGAATGGGACTGCGATTCAATTCCCTAAAGCGGTGCTGGCCGTGCCTGCTTTGGTCCGAGAGGAGACCGCACTGTATACGTCTCGTCGTGCCAACTTGGATGAGTCCATCACTGGACTGAAACATGCGTTGTCTTTGGTGCAAAATGAGTTGGAAATGACTCAACCTTTGGTGGCGAAAGGTGCAGCATCTGAAGTTGAAGTGTTACGTCTAAAACGAGATATTAACAACTTTGAAAACCAGATCAATGACAAACGGAATGACTACTATGTAAAGTCACGTGAAGAGTTGGCAAGAGCAAACGCAGACATTCAATCTTTGCAGCAAATTGTGGCAGGGCGGAATGACTCAGTCAAACGTTCAACATTTAAAGCGCCTGTCCGTGGTGTAGTTAAAGAAATAGCAGTAACCACGATTGGTGGTGTGATTCCTCAAAATGGTAAATTGATGACCATTGTACCTATTGATGAGCAGTTATTGATTGAAGCACGTATTTCTCCACGAGATATTGCTTTTATCCATCCGGGACAGCCTGCTTTAGTGAAAATTACGGCCTATGACTATTCTATTTATGGCGGTTTAGAAGGTAAGGTGACGATAATTTCACCCGATACCATTCGTGATGAGGTAAAACAAGATCAGTTTTACTATCGTGTTTATATTCGAACCAATAAAGATAAACTGGTGAATAAAGCGGGTAAATCTTTTTCGATTACACCGGGTATGGTTGCTACAGTTGATATTCGCACTGGTGAAAAAACCATTATTGAATACTTATTGAAACCATTCAATAAAGCCAAAGAAGCATTAAGAGAGCGTTAATTTTTAGATCATCAAGCATGGATTGAAATACATTGATTTAAGTACAAAGCCAATCTTTGGATTGGCTTTGTACTGTGTCTGGATCGTTATCGGTCTGAGTTTACAGCGCTGTAAAGAAACAGACTATTGAAGTTGTATCTCTCATTAAACCTTAGTTGTTGGAAAATTTAATGTAGTACAAGGATCTTCTTAATTACTTCACATCTTTTAAATCAATGCCTTTCGACTCTTTTAATGTTGCTACTGCAAGCACTGAAATGAATGAAACGATCGCAATATAAATCTCGATAGGCAACGTTGCATCATAAGTCTTAAATAAATATGCACAAATAATCGGTGCCATTGAACCTGCTAAGATTGATGCAAATTGATAAGAAAAAGACACACCTAAATAGCGCATTTTGGTTGGAAATAATTCCGCCAATGTTGCAGATTCAGGGGCGTATGCCATCGCTTGGAACAATAGACCAATACACATCATCACAAAAATCGTGCCGTAATTGCCTGTGCTAATTGCTGAGAAATAGAAGAATACCCAGATGATTAACCCAATATTTCCAGCCATCATGGTTGGCTTACGTCCAATTTTGTCAGATAAGTAGCCACTGAAAAGCATGGTGAAGAAGTGGAAAACATTGGCTGCCAGCAAAATCATCAGCACTGTTTTATATTCAATACCGACTTTGAGGGTGAGGAACGTGATGGTGAATACCACGATCATATAGTAGGAGGTGTTTTCACCTAAACGAAGCAATAACCCAGACGCTAAACGTTTTGGATAAGTGGTAACCAGCTCTTTAAAATTAGAAGAGTTATCTTGTTTTTCCTCAGCTTGTTTCAGTGCTTCTTGGAAAATGGGTGCATCTTCCACACTGCGACGAATCCAATAACCAATAAAAATAATGATGGTTGAAAGCCAAAACGCGACACGCCATCCCCAACTCAAGAAATCCTCATTGGAGAGAATCATCGACAGTGCCAAAATCACCAAACTTGCTAAAATATTTCCAGCACTTACCGCAGATTGTGGGAAGCTCGCCCAAAATCCACGCTGATGATTTGGACTATGCTCACCCACCAATAAGATTGCACCACCCCATTCTCCACCAACTGCAAAACCTTGCACAAACCGCAGGACAATCAATAACACAGGAGCCATATAGCCAATACTGTTATAACCAGGTAAACATCCCATCAAGAATGTGGAAGCACCCACTAAAAATAGACTCAGCTGTAACAGCTTTTTACGTCCATATTTATCGCCAAAATGACCAAATACCAGACCACCTAAAGGGCGTGCAATAAAACCAATCGCATAGGTTGCAAAGGCAGCAATAATTCCATCTAGCGTGGTTCCTGCATTTGGGAAAAATAAATGACCAAACACTAAAGTACTGGCAATACCATAAATATAAAATTCATACCATTCAGCGACAGTCCCTGCCATGGAGGCACCGACCACCTTTTTAATATTCGGTGGAGCGCTGTCACTTGCAAGCGGTGTAGAAGTATTTCCTGATACTTGTTCCATTCCATCATGTCCTTATTTAATTAAAGTTAAGCTTTAAAATTACCCAAGCATAAATATTTCAATTCGGTATATTCATCCAAACCATGTTTCGAACCTTCACGTCCTAGCCCTGAAGCTTTAACCCCTCCAAAAGGTGCTTCCGTGGTAGAAATTAAACCGGTATTAATTCCGACCATGCCATATTGCAATGCTTCTGCAACGCTAAATGTGCGTTGAAGATTTTCAGTAAAAATATAGGCAGCCAGACCAAATTCAGTGTTGTTGGCACGCTGAATTACGTCTTGTTCATTTTCAAATTTAAAGATTGGAGCGAGAGGGGCGAAAGTTTCTTCCCTAAAACACAGCATGTTGTCTTGTGCATTAGCAATAATTGTTGGCTCAAAGTATTGTGCCCCTAATACGGAAACTTGACCGCCGTAAACCAATTCACCACCTAAGCTGATAGCATCTTCAATATGTTGCTGAATTTTTTCTACCGCTTTTTGATTGATGAGTGGTCCTAGATCTGTATCAGAATCTAACCCATTTCCGAGTTTTAACTGAGAGACTTTATCTTTGAGTTTGAGAATAAATTGATCGTAAATACTGCTATGTACAAAGATACGATTACTACAAACACACGTTTGCCCTGCATTTCGAAATTTACTGTCAATGGTTCCCTGTACGGCATTATCTAAATCTGCATCTGCAAAGACGATGAGAGGTGCATTTCCACCTAATTCCAGCGAGAGTTTTTTAATGGTTGGTGCGCATTGTTCCATCAATAAAGCGCCAATAGGCGTTGAACCTGTAAAACTTAATTTTTGTACGATTGGACTCTGTGTCAATGGGGCAACAATTTCTTTTGAATGACCTGTCACAACATTTAAAACGCCTTTAGGAATACCGGCTTGCTCAGCAAGATAAGCGAGCGCAAGCGCAGTTAAAGGTGTTTCTTGAGCAGGCTTGACAATGATACTGCAACCCGCAGCCAATGCTGGTGCTACTTTACGTGTGATCATAGCGGCAGGGAAGTTCCACGGTGTAATGGCGACACAGACCCCTACGGGTTCACGAAAAGTCAGTAAACGCTTGTCTTGACTCGGCGTAGGAATGGTTTCGCCATACATACGACGACCTTCTTCGGCAAACCATTCAATAAAACTCGCAGCATAAACAATCTCACCTTCAGCTTCTTTGAGAGGCTTACCTTGCTCAAGTGTCATGATGCTGGCAAGTTCTTGTTTGTGTTCAATGATGAGCGCAAACCATTTTTTGAGTAGATCAGAACGGTATTTGACGGACTGCTTTTTCCAATCCAGATATGCTTCTTGAGTAAAAATAATCGTTTGCTCGACCTGTGCCACAGTAAGTGCCGGAATTTGTGCAATCACCTGACCTGTCGCTGGATTTTGCACATCGATATGACGTTGATCAGTTGAGTTGATCCAATCACCATTGACATAAGCCTGTTGTTTAAAGGTTGATAAAGAAGCAATATCCATATTGGTTTACTCTTGATAAAGTTGCTGATAACGCTGTCGTTTTTTAACCAATGTTGATTGGTCAATACCTAAAGCTTGGGCTGCCTTTTGCGTGGTTTTAAACACGGCAAGGGCGTGAGAAATGATCTTGAACTCAAAATCATCCACTTGTTTTTTAAGGGTTTCTGATGAGTTCGAAAGAGGCGTGTTGAACTGGGTTTCACCACATAAAGCACACTGTATATCTTCAGGAATATCTTCGGGCAAAAAAATGGTGGATGACTCGCTCAACACAACAGTTTGCTCAACAAAATTAGTCAGCTCTCGAATGTTTCCTGGCCATGAATAGGCTTTTACCAAGTCGATCACTTCTGCCGAGTAGCGTTTATTGGTGTGATATTTCTTATTGAAATTTGCCAAATACAGTTCTAACAATGGTTCAATTTCAGAGATACGATTTTTTAAATCTTCTAATTTTAATGAGGTGACGCAAAGGCGGTAATAAAGATCTCGTCTAAATTTGCCTTGCTCAACCAGTTTTAATAAATCGTGATGCGTTGCAGAGATAATACGAACATCAGTGTAGACATATTCAAAACCACCGACTGGAATAAAACGATTATCCTCAATAACTTTGAGTAATTTTGCTTGTAGTGCCAAAGGCAAGTCGCCAACTTCATCCAAAAATAAAGTACCGCCGTTGACGACTTCAAATAAACCTTTCTTACCTTTTTGCAAGGCACCTGTAAAAGCGCCTGGCACATAGCCAAATAATTCAGATTCCAGTAAACCATCTGGCATGGTGGCACAGTTAATTTCTAAGAAGGGCTGATCTTTTCGTGGGCTGTTTTTATGAATATAACGTGCCAGTACGGTTTTCCCTGTACCTGTGTTGCCCTGAATGAGAATTTTAATATCTGAATGTGCGATACGTTTCGCTCGATTGAAGGTCTTATTGGTACTGTCGCTTAAGTTGGTCAGATAGTTGTCATTCAGCTTGCGTGTTGAATATTTCTTTTGTGTATTGCGAATATCTTCAAGTTCTTTTTGATCTTTTTGCGCTTGAAGTAGAACTGTAATATCACGAACTGACGTGATGACTGCAATGAGTTGATTTTCCTGATCAAATACAGGATGTCCTGTGACCAGCAGTTCAGTATGATTTTGTAAGGACTGAAAATGGTGGTTTTTTGATGAGTTTGAATCACGTCCATAGAGACTGAACGTGAAAAAACACCTTGATTGACCAAGTCTTGGATCGGATGATCGATTAAATCTTCTCGATTTAAATGCGTCAGCTTTAAATAGGCATCATTAACAAATAAAGTTGTTCCCAGATGATCGGTGATATATACACCGTCATCTAAGGCATTCATGATCGATGTTAATATTTGATAAGAAATATCTGCATTTTTAGAATTGTTTGCAAAAAGATTGACCTAAGTCATGGCAAGAAACTCATTCATAATTAATAAGCTTCATAATAAATGTTTTCGATTTCTTGCTGTGTTAAACGTCGAGGATTATTGCGGAGTAATCTTTCGACTTTAATCGCTTCCGCAGCCAGTTCAGGAATCACTGACTCAGGAATATTGAAATTTCGAAGACCTTTTGGAATATTGACCATCTCACAAATATTATGTAAACGGCTAATCACACGATCGGCAATTTGAAGATCATTCAGTCCTGTTGTCGGTTCATTAAAGCATTCAGCAATCACTTTAAATTTGTCCAAACAGGCGATGCGGTTGTATTCCATGACGAAAGGCAACAATAAGGCATTACTGACACCATGTGCCATATGGAAACGCCCACCTAAAGGATATGCGAGTGCATGCACTGCACCAACGCCAGCATTACCAAAGGACAAACCTGCCATTAAACTGGCATTTGCCATATCTTCATGGGCTTGTAAGTCATCTGGATTGGCATAATAAGCTTTGGGTAAGGCATTGATAATTAATTTCATTGCCTGAATCGCTAAAGCATCTGTTAAAGGTGAAGCATTGACAGAAATAAACGATTCAATTGCATGAACCAATGCATCGACACCACTGGCAGCCGTAATATGTGCTGGACAGCTTAACGTCATTTCAGGTGCGACAATTGCAACATCTGGAAGTAAAAAGTCACTCACGATCACTGCTGTCCCATAGTTTAAATTAAATAAAAAACCTGAGTCCAAATAGTTAAAATATAAGTGCGAACAAACACTTCAACTATAAGGACTCAGGTTTTGTCACATCAGAATACCGTATTTCATCAATTACTCAAACCCATTTTGAGACAAGATTTTGAACGTCTTGCAAA
>WNDP01000135.1 GCA_009912575.1 Acinetobacter bereziniae | reverse complement strand
ACTCGACTTACACCACTGCAATGTTTTGTGGGAAGGTGGAATAATCTGAATTGTTTTAGATTCTATATTTAAGTCCGGATACCAGCTTGTTGTGCCCTTAAACTCAATCATTCACGGGGAGTGAATGTATGGAGCATATCATGTCTGTTATTTTTAAACCTACAGCGCTTGTAGGTGCTGTCGCTATTGCGATGGGGTTATCATCTACTGCATTTGCTGAACAGCAAGACCAGACTTCTAATTCGACAGCATCTTTGTCACCTATTGTTGTGACAGCCACTCGTTCAGAAGAAAGTCTAAAAAATATTCCCGTTCGACTTACTGTAATTGATCAAAAAACAATTGAAAAAAACCCTTTACTGAATGTTTCAGATGTCATCCAACGTGATCCATCTGTTTACATTAAGCAAAGTGGTGGTATTGGACAAGTTTCAGAAATTGCACTTCGTGGCACTAAAGCAGTACATACATTGGTTTTAAAAGACGGTGCTCGTCTAAATAGTCAAAATGAACTTGGGCCTTTATACCCTGCTTTCTTGGATACAACGGATGTTCAACAGATTGAAATTTTGAAAGGTCCAGCTTCGGTTCAATATGGCAGTGATGCCATCGGTGGTGTTGTTCAGCTTATTTCAAAAAAACCTGTTAAATCTGGAGCTGAATTAACAGGCATTTACGGTGAAAATAATACTTACAAAGCGATTGCAAAAGCAGACCTAGTGACTGATCAAGGCTTTTATGCACAAGTTGGTGGACAGCGTTTAGAAAGCGACGGTACACGTATTTTTGAAAGTCAGCCAAAAAATGAAAAAGCTAGCTTTGATCAAAAAGGCTACAATGCAAAATTTGGTTATTCACAAGAAGATGTTGTTGATGCTTATGCATCAATCAGTGAAAACAAAGGTACAAATATTTTTAGTAATGACTACATTGTCAACACATCACCTCGTGAATTTGAAAATCGTGTGATCAATGCAAAAGTCGCTTATAATATTTTGCCTGAGCTAATTGTAAATGCACAATATTCGAATGTTCAAGACAAACAAAATGTTCCAGCTTATGCATCGCATTACAACACTGAGAATAATCAGGGTGATTTAAACTTAAAATGGAAATTTACACCAAATCAAAATATTTTGGTGGGTGCAACATACAACGATGCAAATTATAAAAGTAATACGATTCTAAAAAATGACCAAAGTGTGAATAGCACAGGTTATTATTTACAGCATCAATTTAAAAATGAATTGTTTGATACCCAAGCTGGTATTCGTGTAGAAGATAATGAACGTTTTGGTACGCATACTGTAGGACAAGGTGCCGTACGTTATCACTTCTTACCGAATGCAAGTGTATATGCCAACATTGGTAGTGCTTTCCGTGCACCAACCTTAAATGAGTTATATTCACAATGGGGTGGGAATGAGAAATTAGAGCCAGAAGAAAGTACTTCTTATGAACTTGGTTTTGATTATGATTTAACATCAAACATCAGCACAAATATTTCTGCTTACCATACGAAAATCAAAAACTTGATTATTTACAATTATCCAGCGGGTAATGAGAACGTTGATCAAGCTAAATTTACTGGTGGTGAGGCAGAAGTTAAATGGCATCAAGATGATTTATTTCTCTCTACTGCATATGCTTATGTAAAAACAGAGAATAATAAAGATGGCAATGAAATTGCTTATCGTCCTCGCCAGACTTTAACGCTCACTACTGGTTTAGAAAATACCACTTATGGTATTAGTGCTTCACTCATTGCACGAGCGAAAGCTTATGCAGATGCGGCCAATAAAACTCGTGTTCCTGGTTATGCAACTGTGGACTTAAACGCTTATTGGAACGCAACACCAAATGTTAAAGTCTTTACCAACATTCAAAATGTGGGTGATGTTGAATATCGTGAAGTTTTCAATAATTATCCATCACAAGATTGGTATATCAATAGTGGTCGCCAAGCTTCAGTTGGGGTAACTTTCCGTTACTAAAAGCTAGACTCAAAAAAAATATCTAAAACAGCGCAGTTTATGGATAATGTTTTGACCGACATTATCCTTTTTTATTCTTTAGCTTTTCATTTTTATCTAGGACAAAATCATGGGACATCGCTTAAGTAAAATTTATACCCGTACAGGTGATTCAGGAACCACTGGATTAGGAGATGGCTCTCGTGTACCTAAAGATGACTTACGTATTATCGCTTTAGGTGATGTGGATGAACTCAATTCGATCGTAGGTGTATTACGTTCACAAATTTCAATCAGTGATATTACGGATAAAGCGCATTGGGACAAATCGCTCAGTTTGGTTCAACACTGGCTGTTTGATTTGGGGGGTGAAGTCTGTATTCCCAACTACAACTTGCTACAGCCTGTTTGTGTGGAGTTTCTTGAAAATGAAATTGATAAAATGAATGAAGATTTGCCGATGCTAAAGGAGTTTATTCTTCCATCAGGCACCTTGGCATGCAGTTATGCTCATCAAGCACGTGCAGTATGTCGTCGTGCTGAACGTAGCCTCATGACTGTGCATAGCAGAGACCAAAATATTCAAGCAACTGCCTTACAATTGCTCAATCGTTTGTCCGATTGGCTCTTTGTTGCCTCACGTACATTACAACGTGCAGAAGGTGGCAGTGAAGTACTCTGGCAAAAGAACATCAACGATACAATTTAACTATCTTTGACCATTCATCTATGATTTTTTGACAGTATGATCATGTTTAGTCCTATTGTAAGAATAGGGCTAAAACACAAATTTTCAATTAAAGATTAAAGTTTCATCATCAGTCCAAATAACTTTATGATTAGGCTTCTATGATGAGATCGATGATCTGAGTATCGAGTGCATTTTATGAGAATTATTGGACATCGTGGCGCACGTGGCGAAGCACCTGAGAATACGCTAGGTGGTTTTCAATATATTCATGACTTAGGCATTCGTGCGGTTGAGTTTGATGTACGACAATTAAAAGATGATGAACTGATTATCATGCATGACGACAATTTCTTAAGAACCACAGGAATTGATCAACCACTTTATCCTTTAACCAACACTCAACTAGAACCCTATAACCAAGCCAATATATGGATGGATTGGGAAATCAAATGACACCGACTTTGAGCCAAAGCTTAAAGATCATGCATGATTTTGAACATATTGAAGTTGAAGTAAAGGCTGTTGAAACCGTAGAAGATGCTGAAAAGCTCACCATTGAATTACAGAAACAGCTCAAAGATTTTAAACATACTGCGGTCATCACCAGTTTTGACTTAAAAATACATCAAGCTTTACAGCAACAAAAATCAGACTTTAAACGTGGTTTACTGATTGAAGATGACATTCAAGAACTCGCCATTGAACAAGCCTTAGCACTGGGTTGTTGCCAAATTGGCTGGATGAATCAGTTGGCAAGCGATGCAATACTTCAAGCGACTCAAGCAGCAGGTTTGAATATCAGCGTTTGGACAGTGAATGATATTCAACGTGCTCAGCATTTACGTGAGTTGGGTATCCAAGGATTAATAACAGACTTTCCAAAAATGATGCAAAATGCATTAGGTCAAGTGCAATAATTTAAAATAAATTGAGTCGCATAAAACTGGCTGTTCTTTACCAAGCTGAAAGCGGTTTAACTCAAAACTTTCGAGCATTCAATCACTACCAAGTATGAAGCTATAGCTCTTACTATCGGTAAAATTTTCTACACACTTCTGACAATAAAATACGACTTTTTAATCATTCATTTTTTTCGATTAAACCGCTAGAATTCATGTTCGCCCATGATACTATTCGTGAAAGTATAGCCTAGAAAATGCTGAAGCTATGCGTTTAACTTTTACCTAATGAAGGTTCTTAGGAGTGCTGTTGGAGATGAATGCTCCCCTACCCAAAGCCCCAATAAATTGGATCGGTGTTTTTGCCTTGGTATTCTTACCCCTTGTGGCATTAATCGCGATTCCTTTGTATGCCTACCATCATGATTTTAGTATGGCAGCTTGGATTAGTTTATTCGTTTTACTCGGCCTCAGTAGTTTAGGCATTACTGCAGGTTATCATCGCTTGTGGGCACACCGTGCATATGAAGCGACCTTACCACTTAAAATTATTTTGATGATCATGGGAACATTTGCTGTTCAAAACAGTATTTTGTTCTGGGCTTCAGGTCACCGTATTCATCATCGCCATGTAGACGATGTTGATCAAGATCCATATTCAATCAACAATGGTTTTTGGTATGCGCACATTGGTTGGATGTTACGTAACTACCCTGCTGCTGAATCAAATTATAAAAATGCACCAGATTTGTTAAATGACAAAGTGGTGATGTTCCAAGACAAATATTATATCCCTTTGGTCATCGCTGTTCATGCGGCCATTCTCCTCCCATTAGGTTGGGCTGTAGGTGACATGTGGGGTGTATTGCTCTTAGGTGGTTTACTCCGCTTAATCATTAGCCACCATGTAACATTCTTTATCAACTCACTCTGCCACATGTGGGGCAAACGTCCTTATACTGACGAGAATACTGCACGTGATAACTTTGTTCTTGCCATTGCAACATGGGGCGAGGGTTATCATAACTATCACCATATTTTCCAATACGATTATCGTAATGGCGTGAAATGGTGGCAATATGATCCGACAAAATGGTTGATTTGGTCGTGCTCTAAAATCGGTTTAGCCAAGAATCTACGTCGTATCCCAAGCTTTAATATCAAGAAAGCGGAATTGGCAATGAAGTTTAAATATGCTGAACAAGATTTAGCAATTTATGGCCATAACGTAAATGCAGATATTATTGCAATGAAGCAAAAAGTTTCTCAAGAATATGAAGCGTTCACCCATACATTAAACGATTGGGCTGCGTTGAAAGAACAAGAGTTACAAGCTAAAAAAGCTTCGGTTGCTGAAAAAATTCACCAAATGGATGTCAAACTTAAAGTTGATTTTCAGTTGGTTGAGCAAAAGCTGGCTTTTCATCGTGAACGTTTAGAAACATTGATGCGTGGGATTAAAAAGAACGTTGTTTCTTAATTCATCAGTTATCAAACTAGCAAAGCTCCAATTGGAGCTTTTCTTTTGCCTAATTTTTAAAACCATCTAAATCCAAACTGAGCAACTGATATGCAGATCAATAATATCCCTTTTGGCATAACCAACTGGACAGAGATTCCGACCACCCATCACCAAGGTGAACAAGGTTTTGCTGTTTGGCGCACTCAACAATTTGATCAAATTCGTGTTCGAATGGTCGAGTACTCAGCAGGGTATTTGGCAGATCACTGGTGCTTGAAAGGTCATATCCTTTTTTGTTTAGAGGGTGAGTTACATACCGAACTTGAAGATGGGCGCACATTTATTTTAACCGCAGGTATGAGTTATCAAGTTGCAGATCAAGCGGAAGCACATCGTTCTTCAACCAGATCAGGCGCAAAATTATTTATTGTTGACTAAATCAGTCGGCATTCTCCCATGCCACTAAAATTTTGCTATATTGATCAAGTCTTGATTTATCCATTGCGATCAACTGCTATGCACTTCAATCCTCGTTATCCCACGTTGAATCCAAAACTATACCATGAGCAAATGCCCAGCCCACTCAAGGGTGCGAAAGCTGGACATTTTAACCTTGCACTCGCTGATGAGTTACAATGGTCTGAAGAGGAAAAAGCTGAGTGGATTGAGATTTGCAGTGGACATAAAACATTCCCCGAATTCCATCCTTTAGCCATGGTTTATGCAGGGCATCAGTTTGGTCAATGGGCTGGACAATTGGGGGATGGACGAGGCTTGTTGATTGCCCAAATTCTCAATCGTCATCATCAAACCATTGATCTACATTTAAAAGGCGCTGGCTCAACCCCCTACTCTCGCATGGGCGATGGTCGAGCTGTACTTCGTTCAGTTATCCGTGAGTATTTGGCAGGTCATGCTTTAAATTCGCTTGGTGTTGCATCGAGTAATGCGGTAGGTTTTACCTCATCAACACAAGGTGTTCAGCGAGAGAAGCTTGAGCTTGGTGCGATGATGTTACGTACTTCTGATTGTCATATCCGTTTAGGACATTTTGAATGGATCAATCAATACCAACCTGATCTACTACCTGAATTTACCCAAAAGTGTATTGAATGGCATTATCCTGAGTGTTTGGAGCTTCAGCAAGTAGGCACTGAAAATCATATCTTGGCTTTTGCACGCAAAGTGATTCAAAATACAGCCATCATGATTGCCAAGTGGCAGTTGGTTGGCTTTGCTCATGGGGTGATGAACACTGATAATTTAAATATAACAGGTTCGACACTCGATTTTGGTCCTTATGGCTTTATGGAGCGATTCCGTCCAAATTGGATCAATAACCACAGTGATTACAATGGTCGCTACACTTATCAAAACCAACCCAGTATTGCACATTGGAACTTATGGAATTGGTTGAACAATTTAATTCCACTTGCTCAACCTGAAACAAAAGAAAAATTTAAACAGGATTTGGTTGAATGTTTGGAAGATTTTGAACCTACCTTTCTTAAGCACTATACAGATGGGCTATGTCAAAAACTTGGGCTTCCAAACTTTCACAAAGACAGTTTTGATTGTGGCATGGCCTTTTTACGCATCTTACAAAGTGAACAACTTGACTACACCGATAGCTTTATCCGTTTACAAAACAAACAATATCAAGCCATTCAAGATGATTGTTTAGATCGCCACCAGTTTGAGACTTTTTTTGCTCAGTATCAAAGTATTCGTGAAGATCAAGATTTGGACATATTGGATGCTGGAATGAAGCAAGCCAATCCAATTTATATTTTGAGAAATCATATGGCTCAAAAAGCCATTAAAATGGCCGAACAAGATGATTTTTCTGAAGTAGATCGTTTATTTAAGTTACTCAGTCAGCCTTTTACGCGTCAAACTGATTTAGAAACTGCCGCAGATTTGGCTCCTTTAGCAAGTGATTTACCAGAAGTTATGGTGAGTTGTTCGTCTTAGATAAAAGCTCCCTAGAAATTTAGGGAGCTTTTTAAATTATACTAAATTAACGCTGCGGAACATCTAACCATCGAGGTATTTGGTAAGATATCTTCATCTTTTTCATCATTGGTGATGGTAATTCACCATCCTCATTTCTGTCAGAATCGTCATTTTCTGTAAATAGCGGGAAAGTTCCTTGCGTTTTTTTGATTTGGATATCATCAATCATCCAGCCTCGAAAGCCATTATATAAATCATCTTCTGTGCTGAACTGGAATCTTAATTTTACATTTGCTTGACCAGCAAATTCATCTAAAGATATAGGTTCTTGTTGTGATATCCTAGGTGTGGTATTAAAACCAAAATTGGTAAATGGGCGTGGTATTTTCGTTTCTAATTCCACAGTAGGATCCGATAATGGATTTAAACGTGCAATGGTTTTATAATTTTTTCCACCATCTGTAGATATTTGAATGTCCATCAGATCGAATCCCTTATTATTTGGATTGACTGACTCAATTTCCCACCATGTTTTAAAGTTTAAACTCAGAGGTTTGCTTAGCTTACTTAAATCGATTGACGGTGAAGTTAATTGGGCATAATTTGCTTCAACTGAGGTACCACCATCTAATAATTTATCTGTCTGTTTTTGTTGACCAATAAAATTACCTTGTTGAATATCTCCAAACCAATATGCTTGGCTGCCTTGTGGCGGATTCGGTACCACACCTTGACTGCTATCATTGGGTGCTAAAAGCACCGATTTACCAACCAAATTATTTTGGATGCCATGACCTGTTTTGATTAAATTCCACATCGGTTGCTGTAAACTACTTGTTTTAGTCCACATATTTACTGTGGGTGAATCTGGCTCAAAAGTTTCTTTCCAGACCATATCATTTAAAGGTATCGTCATTGGTACCAAGCTTAATTGATTCCCGAAAGACGCCGAACTATTGACTGATACAACCTTATATAGCGTTTCATAGCCCTCAGCGCTAATTTGTAAGCTTGCATTTTTCAATGTTGATTCGAATTTTTTTGCAACATTATAGCTAAGATTGAATTGCCCTTTATCATTGGTTAAATCTGTGATAAATGCGCCATTGGTTTCACTGATCCCTGACAAAGAAACTTGTGCATTTTTAACTGGTTTTCCATTTTGAATAACATATCCTGACAATGACCCAATAACTGCATCAACCTTTGCACATTTTGTTTCCGCTTGTTCTTTTGTCGCACAGGCAAATGGTATTTTAAGTACAATGCTTTCATGGGTGTTTTTTGCTTTTAAGACAAAACTTGTCACTACAGGTGATTCTGCTTCATTGACTAAAACAAAATATTGATCGGGACTTAAGTTGTTAACCTTAATAAATCCCTGCTGATCTGTAGTGAGTACCGTTGTAGTGAAGTTTTTTGCATCAGGTAATTTTTCATTTGATGCAAATATATCGTTACTCTCAGAATAATTTATCCCTAGACTTTTGGCAGATGCAATTTTCATTGTAAGATTGGCGAAGGGCTGATTGTTCGCATCTAAAATCTGAATACTATTTATCTTAGTTTGTTCCGTTGGCGGATTTGTAGGAGGAGGATTTGGTTTGCCATTGTCCGTTTTAGAATCAGTAGAATCATTCCCACAAGCAGTCAGCAATATAGTTGATCCAACCAGTGCTGCGATTAAATTATTTCTCATATCATTAGCCTCGGATATTATTCATCCTTGTTGTTATTACATATTTAATTAAAACTACTCATTGATATATTTCAGTAACGCCTAGGAATAATGATATTGATGTGGTGAAAAAACTTTGCATTTAAAACACAATGAGCTTGTAATTAACGGTTTTTTTCTGTGATAAGCACCACATTTATTATTTATACAAACTCTTTAAGTAATTAATAAAATTGAATTTATAAACTAATCTCAATGTATTTTTGCTCGAGGTGAAGATTTTTAAAATTAGACAATTTCAAAGTCGATACGATCAATTATATTCGCTAAAACATTCATGCTTTGATGAAATTGGATGATTCTACATATTTCAAATATGGATGTATGATCTGTATAAAGATTTCTAAGCGCCCGTAGACTTACCCACAATTTCTGTGGATAACCATGTGTTTATCCACAGGATAAATCCACACAATCACAATTCAGCTACAGCTTGCTGCTTTAAAATGAGTAAAATTTGGACAATACATCACTTTGCAACATCCATACTTTAAAATGAATAAAAAATATCTCATTTCAATTTTTACTCTGTTTACCCTCATCATTGTGAGTGGTTGGCTTTATCAAAAATTTAATCAATTTATCCCAACAGCGAATGCCGCCATACATGTCAAAAATTTATCAGAACAAGATATTCGTCAAATCCGTCAAAACACACCGATTACAGAAGTTAAAGTTTACAAGTCTGCTCGCATTGTCCAATTGATGCATCATGATCAAAAAATTCAAAGCTATCCAATGCGTCTAGGTTTTACTCCACAAGGTCATAAAGTACAAGAAGGTGACGGCAAAACGCCCGAGGGGCAATATATTTTAGATTGGCGCAATCCGAACAGTGCTTTTTATAAATCTCTGCATGTGTCTTATCCAAACCAGCAAGATATCGTACATGCCAAACGACTCGGTGTTTCCGCGGGTGGTGATATTATGATTCACGGTTCTGCGACCACATCACAAATCGAGAAGTTGCCAAGTTTAATGAATTATTTACCCCGAAATGACTGGACATGGGGCTGTATTGCCGTTAGAAATGTTGATATGGATGAAATTTGGAAACTCGTGGATGATGGAGCAGTGATTCGCATTTATCCTTAATTGAATTAAAAAGGGGAACATAATGACTGGTGATGAAATTCGAAAAATCGCATTCAAGATTGCATCTCAATTGCCAAAATCAGAATTAGACTATCCCTTTGGCGAAGATATTCCCGTCTTTAAAGTACTCGGCAAAGTATTCATGTTGAGTTTTGATTTACAGGGTCAAAAAGTTATCAATTTAAAAGTTCAACCTGAACATGGTGAAATGCTTAGAGATGTTTACCCATCAATTAGAGTGGGTTATCACATGAATAAACGGCATTGGATTTCAGTCTATGAAGCTGAACAGATTGATGCCAACTTCATTCAAGATCTGGTTGAAACATCTTACGAGTTAGTGAGTAAAACACTCACCAAAGCACAAAAGCAGATTCTGGCGATACATCAACATACCTAGTCATAACAGACTTTTAACTCTGTTACAGGTAAACCAGATCAAGATTGCGCATTATCGTAAGAAGATTTCACATCAGCTTAAGTTCATCTGCTTGTTTTTCAGACATAAATTTTAACATTTGTACACATTTATCCACAACATGAATCGAAAAATGCTGAAAAGTTAATCTTCCGGATATTCAAAACGATAGCCAACACCATAAACAGCTTGTACCCATTCATGACGGTTTCCTGTTTCAGCTGCCTCTGATATCTTTCTTCGTAAGTTCTTGATATGACTATCAATAACACGATCAGCCACATCAAAACTATCTGGGTTAATATGGTCTAAAAGTTGAGCTCTTGAGTAGACTTGTCCCAAATGTTCGAGGAAAAGCTCTAAAAGACGAAATTCAGTTGGTGTTAAATTCAACGATTTTTGTTGATACCAGATGCGTTGTTGTGCTTTATCAATCCGGAATAAATCATTGGCTTCAGGTTCAGCTTTACGCTCTAAACGGCGTAACACGGCTTGGACACGTGCAACCAATTCCTTAGGGCTAAAAGGTTTACAAACGTAGTCATCAGCACCCATATTTAAGCCCAACACGCGGTCAATTTCCTCAGTCCGTGCTGTCACCATAATGATCGGCAGATCGGTTTGTTCACGAACTTTACGACAGATCGTGAGACCATCCATACGAGGAACCATCAAATCCAAAACCATAAGACTTGGCTTACGTTGTTGAAAGCTTTCATAGGCTTCTTGACCATCATGAAACATACTGACTTCAAAGCCTGCCGCTTCTAGATAATCCCGCACCAATTGCGCAAGTTCAACTTCATCTTCTACCAGCATGATATGTTTCATGTTGTGCTATTCCTTTTAAACTTTCGTATGTTTTGAAAATGTCAATTTGCAACGCAAACCGCCTAAAGGTGAATGATCAAAAGTTAATTGTCCACCCAGCGCTTGCGCAATTTTACCAGATAAAGCCAAGCCTAATCCTGTTCCACCTGTACTCCGTGTACGTGAATCGTCGACACGGTAGAAACGCTCACCTAAGCGTGCAATCTGTTCATCACTCAAGCCGAGCGGGCTGTCGTCCACAATCACACTCCAAGAGTCAGCGTCTTGTTCAGTATGTACCTGAACTTCACCACCCGCCTCAGTATAACGAATACTATTTCCAAGTAAGTTGACCATAATTTGCTTAAAGCGATCTATATCTAATTGTAATTTAGCACCCTCACCTGTTGCTGATACATTGAGATTGGCTTGTTCAAACTTTGGTTTAAAGTTATCAATCTCTTGCAAAACCACAGACCACGGATCAACTTCTGCAAAATAACATTTTAATTGCTGCGCTTCTGCCTGTGCTAAATCAGCCAAATCTTGAGTCAATTTTTTCAAACTCGTTACCTGACGCAACATCGCAGCAAAATGTTCAGGTGTTGGTTTACGAATTCCATCCTGCATTGCTTCAATTTGCGCTTGTAGTACAGCCAATGGTGTTTTTAATTCGTGTGAAGTATCAGCAACCCATTGTCGACGAGAGGTTTCATGCTGATCAAGAATAACAGCCAACTGATTTAATTCTGTTGATAAATCACCCAACTCATCATTTCGTTTAATGACAACTTGATGTTGGAAGTTACCCTTGGTGAGTTCATGTGTTGCGTTCAATAAACGCTGAATCGGTGTTTTAAAATAAGTTGCGAGCAGTAATGCAGCGACCAAACTTGAAAAGAATGTGAAAATATAGATCAACAACAAATAACGTTTTTGACTACTAAAAAAGTTAATACTTGATGCATCATCTTCATCGAGTACAGGTTTGAGTCCTAAGTAACCAACCACCTGCTCATTGACAATGATTGGACGATAAGACACCTGATCATCTGAAGGCTCACCCAGCACGAATTGGTGTTTTGCATCATATAACGAGAGTCGTGAACTTAAGCCCAAACGGTCTGGCATAGAAACAAAAATCTTCTTACCATTCTGTGGACTTACTAAACGCATAGGATCACGCTTAGAAGACTCTTTTCCATCAGATGGTGGAGGCGGATTTGTTTGACCCGCAGCAAGAGGACCTTTTCCTGTTGACGGTTTACCTTTGCGATCCGAAGGTTTAAATAAGTTTTGATTCGAACTGAGCGGAAATTTCAAACCTTCAAAAGGTTGATAGATGGAAGGTAAATTTTCCTCAAGAATTTCTATTTCTTCTTGGTTTAATTGGGATTTTGGCGTAGCGCCTTCGGTCTGCCCCAAAGTTGCCATCATCGTATGTTCTTTAAAATAACGTTGCTGCAAAGCAATATCGTACTGACGACGCAACCACCAACGTGACAACTTGTCATAATCATCTGATGCAGCATCACCTTCGATTTGTAAAATTTGCGCCTGAACTGCATTGCCCCAGTCTTGATATACACCATAAACATCTGCCAAATTCTCAATCAAATGATCAAGTTTTTGCATTTCGACATCAGCAACATATCTGGCAAAGTTTTTTTGCATGGTCCAATGCAATACACTCAAACTCACTGTTGTGATGACTAATGTCGTCAACAGCACAGTAAGAAATAAACGTAAAGCGATGGGAACTCGGCGTATTTTCAAAACTGATCTCTCGTTTTTCTTCTCATTTCAACATTGTACCCAACACTTGCTTAAAATACTCTCCATTGTTTCTACATCATTATTAGGGTCTGTTGACATTTAGGGTTCATAATTTAACCTATAAGGGGAGCCATAAAAATATACAAGCTAATGCAACAGAGCTTTCATAGTTCCGTTTCAACTTGTCATATCGAGTGGCTATTCCTCTAA
>WNDP01000134.1 GCA_009912575.1 Acinetobacter bereziniae | reverse complement strand
ATTTTTGCCACGAGTTATACCGCTTTTTCAAACAAAACAAAAAGCAGAGATACTGATAAACTTATTCATATAAATCAATAATCAGTGTAAAGCATATTATAAGTAAGGATCTTTACGCCAACTGCTAGGGCTACGCCCACTCCAGCGTTTGAATGCACGACTAAAATTTGCTACATCACTATAGCCAAGTTCATTAGCAATTTGCTCAAGGGTATAGTCAGTACGAGAAAGTAATGAGGTTGCATGACGGTAACGAACCTCATCGACTAATGTCGAAAAAGAAGTTCCTTCAGCTGCCAATTGACGTTTTAAGGTGCGATCGGACATATGCAGGCGATCTGCAACATTTTCGATACTTAGATAATGCTGTTCTGAATGAGTTAAAATATCACGCACACGCATGGCCAAACGGCGTCTTTCACCTAAAGCGGAAAGTTCTGCCTCACATTGGTTAATCGCAATTTGACTGGCTATCGGGTCAGCATTGACCATCTTTAAACCTAAGTAAGCTTTGTCAAAACTCGCAATTAAGTGAGGCTGTTCAAAACGCATGGTATATTGCTTTGAAAGTTTTTCAATGTATTTGTCAAAGCCTTCAGGTTTAGGAAAGTCAAAATCAATATCGCCATGCAGGTCATCAATCCCAGTCAATGCCTTTGCCATGGTCATAATACCAAAAGTCAGCCCCATGACGATTTCAGTACGCAAGGGTTCAATTTCAATATCACATTGCAACTGTAATGTCGCTTTTTCACCGAATGTGGAAAAGTACAATTGCAAAAAGGGCATACGCAATTGAATAAATCGGTTTGCCAGTATCAATGCATCAGTAATGTCATTGGCAGTCATGATGGCATAGCCAATAAAGCCATGAATCGAAATTCGCATCTGTGTCCCGAGGTGAAAGCCTAATGTGCTTTCTCCTGTCAGTTTCAGCGCATGTTTTATGAGTTCATTGGCGAGCGGAGTCGGAATGCGGCACTCAGGTTCAGCGAGCTGTTCACTGGTAAAGTTAAACGGTGCAAATAATGTTTCCGCACTATATCCCCAGCGAGAAACGATATCTAATAATAATAGTCCATAAACACCAGGAATTCCCTGATCTTGGCGAGCTGAGACTGTTTTCATGTGCTTTCCATTGCTCTGAACATTGCTTTTACTTGTTTCATCATATTGTCATGATATGGAAAAACCCTTAAATATTGTAAGACAAATTTAGGATTAATGCGCATCAAAATTACGTTTAAATACCACGATTTTGGTGGTAGATATAAGCAATACATCATCATTTTGGTTTTTAGCTTGTGTTACATAGGTCACAATTGCACGATCATTTTTAGTTTTAGAAGGGCTAATCGAAACAATTTCAACATCGACATGAATTCGATCGCCAACCCGTGTAGGTCTAGGCCATCGCAAGCTGGATTCTGAACCGATCAGTCCATATGCAACAGGGAAGCATTCAGTCCAGAGGCGCATGGTGACAGCCGATGTATGCCAACCACTTGCCGCTAATCCTTGAAAAATAGGGTGATCTTTGGCTTTTTCTGCATCGGTATGGAAAACCTGTGGATCATATTTATGTGCAAATTCTAAAACTTCATCTAAAGTCATTTCATATTCACGACTTTTAAAATGATCACCGATATTTAAATCTTCCAGATACAACATTGTTTATACATTCCCTTAATTTCGCACGATACTTATAAATCATGAATTTCTAAGTATAAAAATTAAATTATCTAAACATTCTCATTGTAAATTACCGTTATGCAATTTCAATGACTGTTTTGCCAATCGTTCATTTTTTAAGTCGTATTGAAAATTTCACTTCAGTTTTAAAATGATTCAAATCATCACATTGTGTAATTTTCTTAAACCAAAGAATATACGACCAAAGTGAATTATGCGACACTTCCGATTGTTTTTAACATCCAAACCTCACAAGCGTGACTGTGACCTGTATCACCTTTGGGCACTGGCAAATGTTCAAATCCTAATTTCTCATAGAGTTTTACCGCTTGCCACAAGTTTTTAGTGGTTTCCAAATAACAAGTATGGAAACCATGATGCTGAGCAAACTCAAAACATTGCTCAAGGATCTTTTTGGCAAATCCCAGACCACGTAGCTCAGGTAAAAAATACATTTTTTTGAATTTCTAAGATAGAGCAATCACCCTTTAACGGTGAAATACCGCCACCACCGACGATTCGAGCATTGCTATCCTCAATTACCCAATATTGTGCATTGTCTTGGGCATAGACTTGATATAGTCCATCTAATATGGGATCTGCAACGGCAAAACCAGACTCAGGTGCCAGACCAAATTCTTTAGATACTGCTCGAATGACTTGTGCAATAGCTGCATTATCTTGTATTTGTATAGTCCGAATTTGATACATATGAATATGAAAATAAAAAGGTAGAATTTTTATAGCAAAAATTCTACCTTTTGTGCTCAGTTGATAATTTAATTGATCAAAACTTTAGCAGTTGAGGTTTGAGTAACCATTCGAAACTATTTCAGTTCACTGGATGATTTTCCTAATTCACGACGGGCAATAATCAACTGTTGAATTTGTTGTGTACCTTCAAAAATGTCGAGAATTTTTGAGTCACGTGCCCATTTTTCAAGCAATTCATCTTCGTTATAGCCAACACTTGCTGCCAGTTCTACACATTTCAATGTAATTTCATTGCCAATACGTCCAGCTTTAGCTTTAGCAATAGAGGCTTCACGGGAGTTTGGTCTTTTATTATCAGCCATCCAAGTGGCTTTAATGGTGAGTAAGCGAGCAGCTTCCCACTCAGCTTCCATCCGATAAATTTGCGCTGCTAAATTAGAGCTCTGTAAATATGGGGTGGCATAGTCAGTATCAAGTTCATCTTTAAAAATTTCCTTGATGCGTTCTAAAGATGCTTTGGCACAACCTACAGCCATTGCCGCAACCAGAGGGCGAGTATTATCAAAGGTTTCCATTACCCCTGCAAAGCCTTTTGCAACGTCAATTTCAGCATTGCCAAGTAAGTTAGCGGCAGGTACACGACAATCAATAAAACTGATCGCAGCTGTGTCCGATGCTTTAATGCCAAGTTTATGTTCTAAACGTTCAACTTTCATGCCCGGTGTACCTTTAGGCACAACGAAAGACTTAATTGCAGCTCGACCCAATTTTTTGTCTAATGTTGCCCAAACCACTACAGAATCTGCACGTTCACCTGAAGTCACAAAGATTTTCTCACCATTGAGAATATATTCGTCACCGTCTTGTGTCGCAATGGTACGAATAGCAGCAGAGTCTGAACCGCATCCCGGTTCAGTAATGGCCATTGCTGCCCATGTACCTTTAAGTCTTTCTAGCTGTTCATCATTGGCAACCGCAGCAATCGCAGAGTTTCCTAAACCTTGGCGTGGCATAGATAGAAGTAAACCAGTATCTCCATAGCACATTTCGATAATGCCTAAGGCCGTCGACATATTGGTCCCATTTTTATTGCTATTGTCATGGTCGCCACGCTTGTTGATTGCAGCACCAGCATTTAAGCCATCGCCCCCATCGTTCATTCCATCCAATAAAGAGGCAAGCATATCTAACTCTTTAGGATAGGCATGTTCAGCTTTATCGTATTTACGTGAAATTGGACGTAATACATTCAGTGCGGTTTCATGTGCTTGGTCTAAAAGCATTTTGAATTTTTTTGGATTTTGTAAATTCATCAGTTATATCCTTTTATATTCGTTTTAAGCATGTAAACCAGAATGTAAAACAGCAGTAGCACGCAGATCACGGTACCAACGTTCAGCAGGATGCTCTTTGGTAAAGCCATGCCCACCTAAAATTTGTACGCCATCCGTTGCGATTTTCATCGACTTTTCTGCACAGAGTAAACGTGCCAAATAAGCTTCACGATGGAAAGCTTGGCCTGATTCCGCCAAACTTGCTGCATTGAGGACCAGCATACGCATTGCATCAATTTCTATTGCCATATCGGCAATCATAAAAGCTACACTTTGACGATGTGAAATAGGTTCACCAAATGCAGTACGTTCATTGGCATATTTGATACAGTATTCTTTGACTGCTTCACAGGTTCCTACAGCCAGCGCACACCACATTAAATTACCTAAATCTAAAAAGGCAGTGTAGTTAAAATCTTCATCACCCAATCGTTGCGCAGGCGTTTGATTAAATTGAAGCGTCACCGTTTCCGTCGCTTTTAGACCCATTGCTGGTGATTTTTTCACAGTAATACTAGAGTCACGGTTAACAATAAACACATCAGGCTTACCATTAAACTCAGCGCTAACCAATAGTAGATCAGCCGTTTCACCTAACAACACCAACGTTTTTTCACCAGTTAAGCTAAACTGACCATGTTGTGATGTTGCTTTGGTTTTTAAACGCATAGGATTAAAGGCAGGGGTTACTTCTTGTACCGCAAAAGTGGCTTGAATTTCGATATCATTGGCAAAACTAGGTAAATAAATGGATTGTGATTTTTCTGAACCCCATTGGGTAATTGCATTGATCACACTAAACGTTGAGAGTAATCCTGCTGCAAGAGAGAAATCACCTTTGGCTAAGCGTTCGGCAATCAAAATATTACTGACAATATTCTTCTCAGAAGCAACACCGCCTAAGGCTTCAGGTAGTGCATAGTAATTTAAGCCTAAGTCGATGCTGTGCTGCCAAAGTTCTATAGGAAATTTTTCATGATGATCGGCTTGGTGTGCCAATGGGTAAAGCACTTCTGCGGCAAATTGATCCATTGCATCAACAGTCATTTGCTGTTCTTCGGTCAAGCTTAGATCAAAAAGGGACTTTTGTTGGTTGGGTAAGCGTTGTTTGGATACACTTGCATCTGATTTAAATGCTTTTTGCGTCACAGTTAAAGTTTTAAAACCTGCTTTTGAGCCCTGATAAAGTGATTTCTCAATAAATTTGCGCAATTTAAATTGATCAAGTAAATCGCTGCCTGCAATTTTTGTAATTAGATTTAAGCCCAACCCCTGAGCTTTATTTACCATATTGGTCATTCCGAAATACCCTGTATTTTAGTGTTGGTATGCGATCATCCTGACACGCAAAAAAAGAAAAAACTATGTCATAGATGACAAACTCATTGACCTTAGATGAATGGTTGATAAAGGTGGCTTATCGGATTTAAATTATTGTATTTATTATATTATTTCTAAATAAAAATACCCAACAAAAGTTGGGTATTGGTAAAAGTGACATTTCATTTAGTTAGCTTTTTAGTGTTTTTTAGCAAACTCAAAGAAATGGTGTAATCATTTTACGTACATTGGTTTTTGCATCAATTACAGTCATAAACGTATAGGCGCCAATAAATTTACGGCTGATAAACATAAACTCTTTCGGTGGCACACTAAAATACCGTGAAGCCATTGATTTTGAAGCACGTTGCATTACACGACTATGTAACTGGCTTTTTTTCCAGTCATAACGGTTGTGTTGATCCATCACACCAGCAGGCAAGTTGGGATTATTTAAAGGTGTGCTAAATGCCTCTGTCGCCAATAAAAATACTTTTGCCATATCAGGTTTGATACTGATTGGCATTGCGTCGAAGAACTCATAACCAGACATTGCATTGACCATTGCTTCTGCATCATGATGATAGCCTGCTTTAATCAAATTACAGGCAACTGTGATAAGCTGTTGATCAAACTGACGAATCGCACCAAAATCTAACAAGATAATTTTATCTTTGATGTCTTCACCATTGCCTAAACGAACCAAATAATTACCAAAGTTCGGATCAGTCTGCATTTCTCCCCACTCAAAGAGTTCACGAACTGCAATTTCAAGTGAAGCTTCACCAAGCAGATTGCGACGTTCTTGAGGTAAAGAAAGCATTACAGGGCTATTAATCGGCACACCACGTTCAAAAGTCATACACAACACTTGGTTAGTACAATAATCATCGATAATTTGTGGCACGCCATAACGTGGATCTTCTTTGAAGCATTGTGCAAAACGTCGAGTCGTTGCTGCTTCTACTTTATAATTTACTTCACGATGCATCATGTCGCGAACTTCATCAAACCATTGATCAAATTCACGTGTTTGTGGAACCATGCGCGTTAACTTCAACATATTTTTAAATAGACTCATGTCTGAGTCGATGGCATCCGCAACGCCCGGGTACTGAATTTTTAAAACCAGCTCTAAGCCATCTGATTTACGTGTTGCGCGGTGAACTTGAGCAAGAGAAGCTGTGCCGATAGGTTCATGATCGATGGTAAGATCATTCAGTTTAGAACCCAATTGACTGACCAGTTGCTCTTTAATTGCAGGCCAAGCAAGTGCAACAGTTTGATTGTTTAATGTATTCAGTGCTTGTGTAATTTCTTCAGGTAAAAAATGCTCGCCATATAGCGCCATCATTTGACCTATTTTGACGATCGAACCTTTTAACTTACCAATCTCTTGAACCAGATAATTGGCTTGTTCTTTCATTGCTTGCTTACGTTTTTTTTCTTTTTCTTCTTCACTTGAAAAGATTGAACTCGCACTTGAAGCTGCCCAGCGTGTACCTGCCAATAAAGATGCTTTTGCAATTGATAAACGGCGATCCATTGAAGAGGTTTTTAACTGTTTGAGCTTTTCGTTCTGATCTGACATGAAGTTAAAATCCTTTATAAGCGATTCGAAAAGATAAATAAGAACTAATTGTAAGGAATATTACATGGAATGACGGTATTTAAATAGTTCAATTCGCCGAATGGGGGAATTAAATTAATTCAACTGACGCTCAGCAAAATTAATCTTTACATTCTAAACTGTATCTTAATCTCATTCCGAGCAGATAAGCTTAGTCGATTGACTTCAATATGTTGACTAATCATGTCTTTGACAAGTTGATTTGTAAATCCAAGTGCATAACCTTTGACAATGATAATGCTGGGTAGGCTAAAGAAGAAATATTTGACATCGTCAAGAGATGGACTTTCATAAACACCTTTTTCACTCAGCGTTTGCTGCATAAATTGCTTTTCAGCTTTTACTGAAGCAGTCGATTCATCATTCCACCAAGATTGACGCATGGCCATGAGGTTATTGTGCTTGTAGCTCATATATGGATTAAATTCAGAATAAATTTGAGGACATTTCTATATATAAAGGTGAATACGAACAATTTCAAGTTGAGCTTTATTTCTTAAGGCTATCTCTTAACGATTTCAATACGGAAAAGTTTAAACGATCTGAAGCAATTGTATTTTATTTGAAATCTTTTAAACTGCTATTTTAAGCTCTTGAATTAGAATAATCATTTGGGGAATTTGATGTATTTAAAATATTGTGGTTTGGGATTGATTTTGGCTTTACCTATACAGACACAGGCGATAGGCTATAGTTCAGAATATTTAACTTGCATGAATTCAGCAGGTACAAATTCAGCGAGCCTTGCGAGTTGTATGCAAACTGAGTTCAATCAACAAGATGACCGTTTAAAATCGCTCTTTAAGCAAACCTTGGCATTGTATTCTAGCAAAGAAAAGAAAATGCAAAAAAAATATCAAAAACAATGGCTAAAACAACGTGCTCAGCAATGTGATAAAGCACAGAAATCAGTCTCAGTTGATTATAAAATGAAATATTACAATTGTGCGCTGAAGCAAACTGTAAACCGTGCAAACAGCTTAGAAAAACTCACTTATCGCCTGTAAATTTTGACAAGGTGGATAAATAATTGGCAAGTAAATTGTAGTAAAGGATTATAAATCTGGTTGAAAACAAGGTATCATAAGGCGTTTGAAATTATGACCTTGGAGAAACCCTAAGTGGATCGACCGACTATTAGCCCTGAACATTTGCAGGAAGCTGCTGAAAACCTAACGACAATTCGTGATTTTATTCGTTTTGGGGTTACAGCTTTACGTCAATACGATACACATTTAGGTCAAGGTACAGAAGATTATTTTGCAGAAAGTTCAGCATTGGTCTTACAAACACTTTCTCTAGAGTGGAAAGCCGATGCTGAAATTTTAGATTCAAAATTATTACCAAGTGAAAAAGCAGAGTTTTTGAGTTTGTTAGAACGTCGAGTGAATGAAAAAATTCCGACATCTTATCTATTAAACTTGTCTTACTTCTTTGGTAAACCGTTTTATGTTGATGAGCGTGTCTTAATTCCACGTTCACCAATTGCAGAATTGATTGAAAATCGTTTTGCGCCTTATTGTTTGGATGAAAATGGACAGCTTCTTGAAGCTAAAAATAACTTACCAGAAAATCCAAATCCAAAAACGCCTCAACGCATTTTAGACATGTGTACAGGCTCTGGTTGTATCGCAATTGCGTTGGCCTATGCATTCCCTGATTCAGAAGTCGATGCCACTGATATTTCTAAAGAAGCTTTAGAAGTTGCTTCAATCAATACTGAACATCACAGCAAGCAGTATCAAGTTGCTTTGCTTGAATCGGATTTGTTTGCAAAAATTCCTGCTGAAAATCAATATGATCTAATTGTTTCAAATCCACCATATGTGGATGCTGAAGATATGGCTGACTTACCAGAAGAATTCCATCATGAGCCAGAATTAGCATTGGCGGCAGGTCAAGATGGTCTCGATTTAGTCCGTAAAATGCTGGCTCAAGCCGCTGACTATTTAACAGAAGATGGTTTAATTGTCATTGAAGTCGGGAATTCTGAATGGGCAATGAAGCAGAATTTCAATACGATTGATTTCTATTGGTTACAGTTCCAAAAAGGTGGTTCAGGCATATTTGCGCTTACTGCTCAGCAATGCCGCACTTTCCGTGATCTTTTTATTCAATCAATCCAAGCTTAAGGAGTTGTAAACATGGCAGGTAATAGTATTGGACAGCTCTTCCGTGTAACAACTTGTGGTGAATCTCACGGCGTGGGCCTGATGGCAATCGTGGATGGTGTACCACCAGGATTGGAATTATCTGCCGAAGATTTACAGATTGATCTAGATCGTCGTAAACCGGGTACCTCAAAATTTTCTACGCAACGTAAAGAACCAGATGAAGTAGAAATTATTTCAGGTGTTTTTGAGGGAAAAACAACAGGTACCTCGATTGGTCTATTGATTCGCAATACAGATCAAAAATCTAAAGATTATGGCAATATTGCACAAACATTTCGCCCAGGACATGCTGATTATACTTATACGCAAAAGTATGGTTTTCGTGATTATCGAGGTGGCGGACGCTCAAGTGCACGTGAAACAGCAATGTGTGTTGCTGCTGGAGCGATTGCGAAGAAGTTCCTTGCTGAAAAATTTGGTATTTTGATTCGTGGTCACGTGACGCAGATTGGTACAGAAAGAACCGAAACTTTGGATTGGAATGAAGTACCCAACAATCCTTTCTTTTGTGGTGATATCAATGCAGTGCCACGTTTTGAAGCTTTAGTAACTTCTTTGAGAGAACAGGGCACAAGTTGTGGCGCAAAACTTGAGATTCTCGCAGAAAAAGTGCCTGTAGGTTGGGGCGAACCTGTATTTGATCGTTTGGATGCAGATATTGCACATGCAATGATGTCAATTAATGCAGTTAAAGGCGTAGAAATTGGTGATGGTTTTGCTGTTGCAGAACAGTTCGGTCATGAAACGCGTGATGAATTGACCACAGATGGCTTTCTTGCCAATCATGCAGGTGGCATATTGGGTGGAATTTCTTCAGGTCAGACCATTCGTGTCGCAATTGCACTTAAACCAACTGCAAGTATTACCACTCCCGGCAAAACCATTAATTTGAATCGTGAAGATACAGATGTATTAACCAAAGGTCGCCATGATCCTTGTGTGGGTGTACGAGCTACGCCTATTGCTGAAGCGATGTTGGCCATTGTGTTGATGGATCACTTCATGCGTCATCGCGCACAAAATGCAGATGTCGTTGCACCTTTTGCACCGATCGAGCCTAAATAATTTTAATATAGGGTGTTTTGAATTAAAAATGCCCTTGATGGTTGTTATAAACCAAGGATTGAAATAACGTGAAAACGTAATTTCTTTCGATAAAAAACCAGACCTAATGTCTGGTTTTTTAACATTGAAAAGTTAATTATTTTTCAACAATCTGACCAGTATAACCTTTTAAGAAAGTCAAATAAGCAGAAGACTGTTGCCCATCAGCTTTTAAAATTGAACGTTCTACATCACCTTGGTTGGTGATCAGTTTAAGAGAGATTTCTTTACCATTACGGAACGAGTTCAGGAAACTTACTGGAACATTGATTGAGTTTGATGAAACCGTACCTGCGTATTGTGTGCTATTGATGGTTGAGTAAGTATAAGGTTGACCATCGACAAGGAATACGAACTGGCGAATGTCATATTTGGTTGGATTGTTGATTTCTGCAGTAATTTTAAATCCATCACGGACTTCGTCTTTCCAGCGCATTGAAAGTTCAGGGCAGACTTCATTTGCTTCACAGATTAAAGGACCTTTGGTTACCACTCGCTCTGGATAAGAACCAGCACAACCTGCCAAAGTTAAACATGCTAAAGAAGAAATTAAAGCAAATTGAAGTTTCATAACGCTTCCTAATAAGTTCATTCGTGTTATTGATTGTTCATAATGTATATAAAATTTACCGCTTTTTAGTAAAAAAGTGAATTAAAATATTTCAGTAAATTGTACGACGTCTATATTTGAAGCGATTTCGTTAATCATGGGTTAAAATTTTCAAAATTTCGTCAGCAACATGGGTTGTTAATTGATCTAAGCGTGCAACAGGTGTTGCATCAATTAAATACTGATAATTGTACTGTTGATGCAAATAGAGAATACTGATAAAAAAAGTACCTTCAGGTTTTTCAGTTGTCGCACTGCCTCCTGGTTTAAGTAAACCTGTACAACTTACAATAAGATCTGCAAGGGCTAACAGTTGCTTGCCATGAACCGCCATTGCCTCAGTCACTTGAGCTGATTCAGCTGTATAGTGTTCAATGAGACATGGATCAATTTTTAGCACAGAAATTTTAATCGAAGGATCATAACTCACTAATCCACCTAATAAAATATCAGCGCCACTATGTTTATAGATTGAAAATTGACTACACAAATAGCCAGAACTGGCACTTTCAATAAATGCGACTTTTAAACCTTTTTGTTCGAGTAAATTACAACATTGTATTAAAGACATTAGTCATGAACTCTTGAGTAATTATATTATATTCAATAGCTTGAATATAAAGAGCATAGCAAAAAACTGTAAGTTTACTAAATCTGATTTTTATAGAGCAAAAACATTAAATAAAAAACTTCGTATCTCGTAAATCATATAGAAATTGAAATAACACTGTCATATTTCTTTGCCATAATGCATCCAGACAAAATAAAAACAAAAGACAATTACAAAATCAGTTAAAAATATAATTAGCGTAAAAGTTTGTATTTACAGTCGCCCCACTTTTAATCAGTGGGTTTTCCTTTTTGTACCATTTGGAGAATAACTATTCAATATTATGAATTTTTATCTTTCAATGATACAAAAAAGTGATATAAATAAAAATAAAGTGCATATGAAAAAGGAGTGTGAATAATGAAAACAACTGTTAAATATGTTGTCTTAAAGAGCAGAGAATATCAGCTTGGCACACCTCTATTTGAAGAAAGTATTGAAGCTGAAGGTGATTATTTTGATCAAATACCTGATGTAATTCATTATCAAAATCACGAATTCAAGGTCAAGTCAAAAGAGTTGAATCGAAAACAAATTTTTGATGACTTCGAAGAGTCGCAAACCATTTTAGTTAAAGTGATTGCAATCACATAATTTTCAATTGGTTTTTAACATTAAAGCCCACGATATCGTGGGCTTTAATGTTGAACAAATTAAATTTATTGTTTAATGATTAATACTGGCAACTGAGTTTGTCCAAGTACGTCTTGAGCGAAGCTTCCCAATAAAAACTTTTGAAAGCCTTTTCGTCCATGTGATCCCATAACAATCAAATCTGTGTTCAATGACTCTGCTGTCTTAATGAACGTTTCTGCTGAAACCGAATTTCTCACCACTTGAGTTTCGATTTGTGCGCCTTGTTGTTCAGCTAATTGTCTTGCTTTAGTTAAAGCTTCTTCAGCATTTTTGATCGCTTCTTGAATATACTCTTTCAACATATCTGGAGAGTAGTAAAAGTCTGCTGCTGCGAATGGGTCATCTGCAACAACACTGATTGCTGTGAGCTTACTGCCAAATGCTTTAGCAATAGAAGCAGCATGCTTGACTGCCGAAAAAGAAATGTCTGAACCGTCAACTGGAACAAGAATATTTTGATAAGACATAATTTCACCTTTTAATCATAATTAAAATCTAAAAAACTAATCTTCACTGAGGGTCGATTTGATAATTAATACTGGAAGTGGGCAAATCGATAAAACTTCCTGAGCAACACTTCCTAAGAAGAATTTTTTGAAACCTGTACGCCCGTGTGAACCCATAACGATAAGATCTACATTCAATTCATCAGCAGCGTTTAAAATACCTGTTGCTGGTGGAACTTCACGAACAACTTTAGTATCCACCGCAGCAACGCCATGATGTAATAAGGTTTCTTGGATGTCTTTTAACCGTGTAAGGGCATTTTTTTCAGCTTCGAGTAAATATTGTGTCACTGCAGGCGCAACCTTATAGAAATCGACCCCCTTAAATGGGTCAATAGCAATCACGCTGGTTACGGTAATTTTACAGTGAAAAGCAAGTGCAAGTTTCTCAGCATGTTCGACTGCAGCATAAGAAATAGGAGAGTCATCCACAGCAAGAAGGATATGTTGATAAGCCATTATAAGTTTCTCCTTTTTATCTCGTTGTTAATTCATTGATAACATATTGTAGCCCTCGTCGCAATTCGATAATTGCATCTAAATTTGATTAAACTTTTGTTATTTCAATATTTTGTGAAATACACATAATTTTTTTATGGTTTTATTTTGTAATCTAAACTTTTCATTTAAAAATACCGCATAATTTTATAAAAAATTTTCATTTCGTTTTCTTGCTACTTTTCTAAATATGCTGTCATTGATTTATACAATGCAAAAATTGGCATGATAAATGCATTAATTTAATGCAAAGTAATATGAATGAATAAATTTTTGGCATCAATTTGGAACATTTTAAATGTGATGTCTAATCAAAGTGGATGAGCATGAAAATTTATACACAACGTTTAGAAAGCATACACCCAGATAAAACAGTAGAAAGTGTAGCGCTCACTTTTGATACTCGGCAAAAGAGCCGTTTTCGTGCAACTTTAGATAATGGGCACGATATTGGTGC
>WNDP01000133.1 GCA_009912575.1 Acinetobacter bereziniae | reverse complement strand
TTTGCAAGACGTTCAAAATCTTGTCTCAAAATGGGTTTGAGTAATTGATGAAATACGGTATTCTGATGTGACAAAACCTGAGTCCTTATAGTTGAAGTGTTTGTTCGCACTTATATTTTAACTATTTAGACTCAGGTTTTTTTATTTAATTTAAACTATGGGACAGTAGTGCCTAAAGCATCCCTTTTCTATGATATTAATTAAGATAATATTCACATATTATTGAAAAACAACAGTCTTGTTGCCATCGACAATAATACGATCTTCAAGATGCCATTTAACTGCTCTTGCTAAAACATTTCGTTCAACATCTTGACCTAATTCACGTAATTGCTCAACAGTAAAATCGTGATTTACACGTTCTACATCTTGCTCAATAATTGGTCCTTGGTCCAAATCAGCTGTGACATAATGGGCTGTTGCACCAATCAACTTCACACCCTTTTCATACGCTTGCTTATAAGGATTAGCACCGACAAAAGCAGGTAAGAATGAATGATGAATATTAATCACCTTCATTTCCCACTTTTGTACAAACTCTTCATCAAGAATTTGCATATAACGTGCCAATACAAGTAAATCATTACCTTGCACGAGCTCGTCAATTTGTGCATAAGCTTCACGTTTGTTCTCTTTATTGACAGGAACAACATGGAAAGGAATACCAAAATTCTCTACAGATTCACGCAAATCTTCATGATTTGAAACCACTTGTGTGATTTCACAATGCAAACCACCACGTGAATGACGCCAAAGTAACTCAAGTAAAGCATGGTCGACTTTAGAGACCAAAATGCCCACTTTCTTAATATCACTCACCAAGCTCAAACGCCAATGCATGCTATAACGTTCAGCAACATTGCTTGCGAAAGTTTGGATCAGACTTTCACGACGAGCTTGTAGATGGTCAAGTTCAAATTCAACACGCATGAAATAACGTCCGCCCTGAGCTTCAGTTGCGTATTGATCAAGCGCGGTAATATTTGCGCCCTGATGATACAAAAAGCTCGATACAGCTTGCACGACTCCTGGCTTGTCTTCACAAGTAATCAGTAGACGTGCTGTGTTGGCAGTAGTCATGTTCATGTTGAAGGATATCACTTATAAATTAGTTTAAAACAGCCGAGTATTCTAACGCTTTTTTAGCAGCTTTCAATCTTGATTCAGCATCAATCGTGTTTTACTGCCGATAAACTTGCAAATAATTCTGAAGAACCAAAACTTTCTAACAAGCGCTCGTAGGTTTCACGACTTTCACCACGTAAATACGGACCTTCTAAAAACACCATTTGACGTAAAGCTTGCCAAATCCATTTTTCATCCAAATGATTGGAGTCACTCAAATGCCCAGACATATAAAGGAAGTTCGTCCAGTTGGTCAGCACGATCCAGATATTGATAATCAAGGCCTCAATTTCAGAGGGCGTCATTTGCATTAAACCCGCTTGAACAAAGGCATGATAAATTTTTTGTCCTTGTTGCATCCCTTTTCCAGCGAAACGAGGATATATTTTTCTAAAATCATCATTATTTTCTATTAAATGATAAACATCACGATGTAAGAAGCGATATTCCCAAAGTTGGCTACTCAAAACTTGAAAATAACGGATCTTATCATTTGCATTGACTTTACGGTCATCGGGTAATGAAAGCATATCTAATGTTTCTTTTTGATATTGCTCCATCAACTCTTTAATGATTTCTTGCTTATTTCGAAAATGATAATACAAATTTCCAGGACTAATCCCAAGCTCAGCTGCGATATGGTTTGTCGTAACAGCACGCTCTCCGCGTTCATTAAAAAGTTGCAGGCTAATCTGCAAAATTCGATCTTTCGTTTTCAAAGTTTTGGAGCTTGACATCCTATTACCATTTTTAACCGTTAGCACAAGCTAACATAAAGTGACTTGACTATTTAGAGTATTTACTCTAAAAAATATATTATATTAACCTATTCGTAAATGGTGTTTGTCATGAACAGTCATACAAAAACAAATTCAATGACTTCCTATTCACCTGAAGTTCAACATATGCATGACCTGCTTGAACAACAGAAAGCTGCTTATCAGCGCTATCCTGTTCCTACAGCTAAAGAGCGTATTGAACGTTTAGCTCGCTTGAAAAAAGTTTTGGTAAAATATCAAGATCAATTTGCAGATGCAATCAATCAAGACTACGGCAATCGTTCAATCAGCGAAACTAAAATTGGTGAACTACTTACCTGTTTAGAGCAAATTAAATATTATAGCAAGCATTTAACAGCATGGATGAAACCATCTAAGCGCCATGTCTCTATGTTACACCAACCAGGCAAAGCGTGGGTGCAATATCAACCTCTAGGTGTAATTGGAATTATCGCACCTTGGAATTATCCACTGTTACTGTCAGTTGGACCACTAATCTGCGCTTTGGCTGCTGGTAATCATGCCATGTTAAAGATTTCCAGTTCATCTTCTCAATTTGGTTATGTGCTTGAAAATGCATTATCAGAAGCATTCCCACAAGAGCTGGTTGCAGTCGTGAATGGTGGTGGGCAAATATCTGATGCCTTTTCACATTTGGCATTCGACAAAATCATTTTCACTGGTTCGACCAATGTTGGTAAAACAGTGATGGGGGCAGCAGCTGAAAATTTAGTGCCTGTGATTCTTGAGCTAGGCGGTAAATCTCCAGTGATTGTACACCCTTCTAGCGACTTAAAATTAGTGGCTGAACGAATTGCATTTGGTAAGCTATGGAATGCTGGGCAAACTTGTGTTGCACCTGACTATATGTTCCTACCAAAAGGCAAAACTTCGGAGTTTATTGAATCGTTTAAGGACATCGCAACAGCGATGTATCCAACACTTCGTGACAATCAGGATTACACCAGCATCATTAATGATAAACAATACAATCGTATTCAAGGTTATTTAGAAGATGCTCGTCAACAAGGTGCTCAATTCACTGAGATTAATCCCAATAATGAGGATTTAACCGCGGTACAAAAAATTGCCCCAACATTCTTAACAGGTGTCTTGCCAACGATGGACATTATGAAGAATGAAATTTTCGGCCCTGTGTTGCCAATCATGGAATATGATCAAATCGACGATGTGATTGACTTTATTAATGGCAGACCTCGTCCACTTGCTTTATACTATTTCGACTTTGATAATGCTCGCGCTGAATACGTCTCTCAACGTACTCATTCGGGACATTTCGGTCAAAATGCCGTACTAACCCATGTTGCACAAGATGATCTGCCATTTGGTGGCGTTGGTGCTTCGGGTATGGGCAAATATCATGGCCCGGAAGGTTTCTTCGGTTTATCGCATGAGCGTTCGGTAATGTCTATCCCTAAGCTTTTCAGCTTAAAATTCATCTTAGCGCCTTACGACAAACCACTAAATAAGATTTTAGAGAAAACTTTCTTACGCTAACTGATCAAGGCATGATCTATCACGATAGATCATATTGCGTTTTAACGAATTCCGCTTGTCTTTTAAGCGGAATTTTGGTATAAAACGCCCCTTGAATGAATTCAATCCGTTTTATTTTGACTGGCCATACAGATTTGCTGTTGGCTAAATCAATGGAGTTACACCATGTCTAAGGTTTGCCAAGTTACCGGCAAGCGTCCAGTCGTTGGTAACAACGTCTCACACGCCAACAACAAAACTAAACGCCGGTTCGAGCCGAACCTGCATCACCACCGTTTCTGGTTAGAAAGCGAAAAACGTTTTGTACGTCTTCGTTTAACCACTAAAGGTATGCGTATTATCGACAAATTGGGCATTGAAAAGGTTGTTGCTGACCTTCGTGCTCAAGGTCAAAAGATCTAAGGAGTCTGAACCATGCGTGATAAAATTCGCCTAGTTTCTACTGCTGGTACAGGTTATTTCTATACCACTACTAAGAACAAACGTACTATGCCGGAAAAAATGGAAATCAAAAAATTTGATCCAAAAATCCGTCAACACGTTATCTTCAAAGAAGCTAAAATTAAATAATTTTAGTTTTCTTAAAAAATACGATCCATTTGGGTCGTTTTTTTTGCCTTTTTTTTCTTCAACTTGTTAAAATCTTCATCAAATTTGGCGCTATTCGTGCATTTTATATGGTTTCAACTAGAGCCATACCCTTTTAGAAATGATTTTTTGAATGATTTCTCCTAAAAATTAAGGAGTATTTAGTGCCTCATGACGTAGATCTGATTATTTTACTTGCAGTCGGCTTTGGTATAGCCCTCGTTTTTGGCTATATCGCTGCACGTTTACGCCTTCCACCTTTGATTGGTTATTTAATCGCAGGGATTATTATTAGCCCCAATACACCAGGCGTTGTCGCTGACATTACACTTGCCAATCAGCTTGCTGAATTAGGCGTAATGTTTTTGATGTTTGGTGTAGGCATGCATTTTTCACTCAATGACCTCATGCAAGTCCGAAGAATTGCTTTACCTGGTGCAATTTTGCAAATCGCAGTTGCAACATTGCTTGGAATTGCAGTTTCAATGTTTTGGGGATGGAGTTTTGGATCTGCTCTGGTCTTTGGTTTAAGTCTATCTTGTGCCAGTACAGTTGTTCTACTTAAAGCACTAGGCGATAAAGGCTTATTGAATTCTGTTAATGGTAAAATTGCAGTCGGCTGGTTATTGGTCGAAGATCTGGTCATGGTATTGGTTTTGGTGCTACTTCCAGCAACCGCAGTACTTTTGGGTGGACACCCCATCGCAGGACATGAGTCAGATCAAAATATTTGGATCACTCTCGGCATTACGCTACTCAAAGTCACTGGCTTTATTGCATTTATGTTGATTATTGGCAAACGACTTGTTCCAATGATCATGCAATATGTGGCTCGTTTAGGCTCTAGGGAGCTTTTTACCCTCACTGTGGTTGCAGCAGCGGTTTCAATTGCTTATGGCTCTTATGCGATCTTTGGCGTCTCTATGGCATTAGGAGCATTCTTTGCAGGGATGGTGGTTAAAGAGTCAGATTTTAGCCATCGTGCAGAAGAAGAAACCTTACCATTAAGAGAAATTTTCTCGATTCTGTTCTTCGTTTCTGTGGGAATGTTGTTTGACCCACGCATCATTATTGAACAACCTTTACATATTTTAGTCGTCATCGCCATTATTATGATTGGTAAAACGATAGCAGCAATGGCTTTGGTTTTATTCTTCCGCTATCCGATCAATACCGCCTTGACGGTAGGTGCGAGCTTGGCACAAATTGGTGAGTTCTCATTTATTCTTGCCACATTGGGTCTCTCACTTGGTTTACTCAGTCCAGAAGCACAAAACTTGATTCTGGCAGGTGCATTATTCTCGATTACCCTCAATTCATTCTTGTTTTCAGCCATTGAGCCTGTACAGAACTGGATTCGTGAACGCTCACATTTAGCTCGCTTGCTTGAACGTAGTGGTGACCCATTGGCAATGCTTCCTGATGAAGTCGATCAGGCCTACTTACGTGACCAAGTGGTGATTGTAGGTCATGGTGAAGTCGGCCGCCGTATTACCAAAACACTTATGGAAGATGGTATTAAGGTCGTTATTGCAGAAGAAAATCGTGAAATTGTAGAAAACTTGCGTGAAAAAGGTATCGCTGCGGTTTCTGGTCGTGCCACTGAGCCAAGTGTTCTTATTCAAGCACATATTCAACATGCAAGATTACTGGTTATTTCACCTATGGATATTGTCGATATTCATAAAATTGTCGACACAGCAAAATTACTGAATCCAGAAATTCAAGTTTTGGTTTGTGCTGAAAATAAAGAAGAAGCTGAGGTTATTCGTAAAGACAATGTTGGTGAAGTCTATTATGCAAAAGAAGAAATGGCGAAAAATATGAGCAATCATATTTTGAATCAAATTCAAATTGCACACCATCATGAACCGACGCATTGAATTGGAAATGAGCTTTCAGCCCATTTAAAATATCTGACAAAGAAAACGCACTTTAAAGTGCGTTTTTTTATTTATTTTAGAAAACCAAGCCTTAGCTCATATATTTCGGCTGCACATCAACAACTTCCGCATGCCATTCATCAGCCTGCTTTTCAAGCAAAGCAAATAATGCAGCCTGAATCATTTGTTGAGCTATTGCTGGTGTTTGATCACCCAATAACGCCTTGACTTCCTCATTAAATTGGATCGTGACCAATGGATCCTTTTCAGATCCTGCATTACGCAATGCCAATTCACCACCTTCGAGTTGTACTAACTCCAAAATAGCTTCTTGATTCCCAAATAACTCTTTTAACTGTTCGATAGACATAAATCCTCCATGCTCAACATGGGGCAAAGCACTGAATGCACTTTGCATCTTGTAGATATTTTATATAGTCATTTAAAACAAAATTTCAAGTGAATCTGATCAAAAAGATCAGAATTCAACCATTTCATTACGAAAACCATCAATAAGTTGTGATAAATCACGATGCCATTCTCTTAAAATTCTGGTATCAGGCAACCATGCTTGTGGTGTTTGTGTCACTTTAATAATTAAATTAGATGATGTCTCATCTTCAGGTTCTGGCGCACTCGGTTCAGGTGCATATTGGCAAAGTCGATATGCTCTTTTAAGCTCAGCAATAAATCCTTCTTTTGCTAATTTTTGCATCACCAAAACCTCAGGTGATACTTGCCCTTTTGCTGCCATGTTCTCTTCAATCGACTTCAACGTAGGAGACAAATCATTTAAGCGATAATAACGAACCAGTTCCTGTAAAAATGCCAAAACTGCGCCATGTAAATGAAATACAGCTGCTTCACGTTGAGCTTGTTGCACATTTTCAGTTTGCTCTGCCTGCATACATGAAAGACGAGCAAAATAAAGTTTTTGATTGGTACGGTCTGCATGAAAGCGAGCTACACGTGACATGAATGTTCCCTAAGATTTTGGCATTTATTACAGAGCGCCTGTTGATATTTCAACCATGCATTATGTTATCAGTTAAAACAACATAAATAAGCGATGGCACATAGACTATGGCAAGCCTCTTACCAAGTTTCATAACGCAGTTTTTGAGGTTTTAACCAGAACCTAATGTCAACAGACTGTACTTAGCTTAATCTTTATTTCACAAAAATCACAATAAATTTTATACATGTCGAATGTCAATAAAATGAATAGAAAAAATCTAGCAATAAAGGATATTTAAATCATTATCTTATAATATTTTTTATAAATCCTATTTGCAATAAAAAGGAGCATTCCCTGCCCCTTTTGATTTAAGCTTCTGGTTTTTCATCAGCAGCTTTGACACGAATTCCATGACCATGTAAACGCAAGGTATTCAAACCCTTAATTGCTTTTACAGCTTCTCTGCCATGCGGCATTTCAACAAAAGCAAAACCTTTTGATTTTCCCGTGGTCGCATCCAGCACCAATGTACAAGAATTCACTGTGCCAAATTGGTGGAACAACTCTAATAATTCAGCTTCTGTTACAGTGCGTTCTAAACTACGAACTAAAATTTTCATCTTACAACCTTAAATATAAACGAGGCAAAAAACATCAAAAAGCACTCGCCTACCTACTTTTTGAATGAAAAACGATTGCTATAGTTTAATCCAGATCAATGCCAAAATCTAAATTAATCGCTTGACGCTCGATTAAAGCACTTTTAACCGTTTGTTCTCGTTGTCTGTAATGGGTTTCTGTTGCACATAAATTTCGAGTCAAATCATTCAAGAAATAGCTTTCTATTTCTCTACCTTGTTCATCAGTTTGACGATGTGCCCAGAAGTTTAAATTTTGCTTGGTTAAAATTAGCTCATTCTGCGCACGTGTTAACG
This sequence comes from Acinetobacter bereziniae, assembly GCA_009912575.1. GTDB lineage: Bacteria > Pseudomonadota > Gammaproteobacteria > Pseudomonadales > Moraxellaceae > Acinetobacter > Acinetobacter bereziniae_A. The sequence continues at coordinate 5,499 of WNDP01000133.1, read as the reverse complement.
CCACATAAAGAACTCTGCGTTCTTCCTCAACTTCATCAAAATTACCTTGCGCCCGTGCATGTGGATATTGTCCTGCGGACACATTGGCAACATAGCAAACTTTTTGCTCAGTGCCCTTTGCTGAATGTATCGTGATCATGGTCACCACATCATCTTGGGACTGGCGCTCAATCTCACTAATCGAAACAGGGTCAAGTACATACTCTTCTAAAAACTCACTCAATTGAGTATGTTTAGAGGCAAGTTGTTTGACCAGATCAAAATCACCCACTCGTTTATGCCAATCCTTCTTAGCATAATTCTCTTCTAACTGATTGAGAATTGCTTCAACACCAAGCTTCACACAAGCCTCAACCTCAGTTTTCAACACACTCATTTGTTTCATGATCAGCAAAGTATGATCTGGAATACGTCCAAATTTTTCAAGTTTCTCTGTATTTTTTTCAATATCAGAATCAATTAACAGCTGTTGAGCAAGCTTACTTGCACCGACATCACCTACACCATTCCAAAGGGTCAAGAAACGCATCCAAGCAATATCATCAAGTGGATTGGCAATCACACGCAATAAACTCAATAAGTCTTTGACATGTGCCGTTTCAAGTAATTTCATCCCCCCGATAAATCGGTATGGAACATTGGCTTGAATAAATGCAGCTTCGATATGTCTGGCGGCAAAAGCTGAACGCACCAAAACCATATGATCATTCCATGCTGAGCCCTGCAACAAATGCCGCTCTTTGATATCTATCGCAATCCATTTTGCTTCATCAAACTCATTGGGGAAAACATGCATACGTGGTTTAAGTCCATCACCACGATAAGCTTCTAGTTTTTTATCATAATGGATTGGGCTTCGCTCCAATAACCAATTTGAGAGGTCTAAAATTTCTTGCGTAGACCGATAATTTTTTTCTAATTTGAAAATCTCTGCGTCTGGTACTCGATCTTTGAAATGATGAATGTTTTCAAAATCTGCACCACGAAAACCATAAATAGATTGTGCATCATCTCCGACACAAAACAATGAGGTTTTTTCTTTCAGCGGCTCTAAAATCGCCCACTGCAAAGGATTGGTATCCTGCATTTCATCAACCAGCATGTATTGACATAGGCTTGCCACATACTCAACCAATCCTTCAGATTGCGCCAAAGCCGATGCGACAACAGCCAGGATATCATCGTAATCTAGAAAGCTTCGAGCACGTTTACGGCTTTCATACTCTTTCATGATTTCAGCAATTTGATCTTTAAACTCTAAAAATTCAGGTAACTGTTTTTCTAAAGCCAAGCTCAGTTTTTGACGTGTATTGCGAGCAAAAGAATATAAATCACAAAGCTGTTGTGGCTTGGGTAACGCATTCGGGTTGTTTTTATCATCTTTGCCACGTATCAAACGAAACAACATCAATTGGTCATCACGGTCAATAATCGAGAACTGATCCAGTCCAAATGCTTTTGGTGCACGGCGCAGTAAATACATGCAAAAGGTGTGGAATGTAGAGGCTCTTAATCCTCTCGCTTGATCACCCAATGCCAACTCTACTCTTGCCACAATTTCACTGGCAGAGCGACGAGTAAAAGTCAAAATTTGAATTTGATTCGCAGGAACACCTTGTTCAATGAGGTATGCCGCACGAGCAACAATGGTTTTGGTTTTTCCACAACCTGCCCCTGCAAGTACCAGACTATGCTTGTTTTTAGTCGTAGCAACTTGTTTTTGTTGAGGGTTTAATTCATCAATCAGGTTGGCTAAACTCATTTTTACTCATCATTTTATGGATGGCTGTTAGTTTAGCAGAGATAATTACCAAATCTTTAACAAATACCTTTTACTAATTGGTAATTGTCTAACTTCTCTTTGAAAATCCATTAATATTTGAGTATTCAAAGAATTTCCTTTCTTGGTATTGTCTATATCTTCTATTAACTTGTTGGTATTTTGACGAACAACTAATCCAGCTTTTCTTTGATTCATCCCCAATAACTCTGAAGAAGCTAAAAAAATTATATTTATTTTCTCCATTTCATGGCCACGTAAATATTTTCCATCTACATAATCAATATCTCTTATAATTCTGAGTATTTCCCTTTTAATTTCTTCAATAGCTGCATATTTCGAAGATATTATTCCAGTATAAATTCCAGCAATAACACCACTAATCATACCAGTCGATATACTAAGAATAAAATTTCCAACTAGATTATCCATAAAAATTATCCTTAAACATTTTTAAATTTAAAACTCTTACAACATTCTCACAACAGCGTTCTAAATTTTGCTCACCTTGCTTCAACGCTGTTTGTAAGTCACAAGCACCATCAACAATTCCGAAAATTGCAGTAAAACCCTCAGGGTATAATTCCTCAATTCCTTGTCCCAGATATCCAGCAAAAGCAATCACAGGCTTATTCAATGTCTTTGCAACTTGTGCCACACCAAATGGGGTTTTGCCAAACTTGGTTTGAAAATCAATTCCACCTTCTCCAGTCAAAACATAATCAGCTTTCGCTACTTTTTCAGCAAGTTGGGTTTCTTCAATCACAATCTCGACACCTGAGCGTATTTTTGCACCTGTAAAAACCATCAGACCAAAACCTAAACCGCCTGCGGCACCCGCACCCTGTATATCGGCAACATCGACATTTAATTGATGTTTTACCAACTCCGCAAAATGTTTTAAATTTTGATCAAGTTTTTCAACCATCTCAGGTGTTGCTCCTTTTTGTGGGGCAAACACATATGAAGCACCAGAGGCTCCATATAAAGGATTAGTCACATCACTGGCAATGACAATCTCTGTCTGCTTTAAACGCTGATCCAATTGCGAGATATCAATGCTCTCAATTTGTCCCAGTTGCCCACCCCCGACATCCACAATGCACCTATTTTTATCTAAAAATTTTGCTCCCAATACCTGTGCCATTCCAGCACCTGCATCATTGGTGACACTTCCCCCTAAACCGATAATGATTTTAGACACCCCCAACTCTAATGCCACTTTGATCATTTCACCTGTGCCCCTAGTCGTTGTCACTAATGGATTTCGTTGGGATTTTTCGATCAAGTGAATACCATTCGCCATCGCCATTTCAATAATGGCTGTTTTACCCTCATCAATTAAACCTAAATAGCTTTGAACATTTTGATCAATCAAAGGACCTGTGACTTCAAAATGTACTTTACGACCATCCCGAGCAGCGACTAAAGCATCAACGGTTCCCTCACCACCATCAGCCATAGGAACATGAATAAACTGCACATCAGCAATGACTTTTTCAATGCCACGTTGCATAGCAAAACAGGCTTGTTCAGCCGTCATACTTTCTTTAAATGAGTCTGGCGCAAGAACAAAAACTTTAGTCATAAGAAAATTTATTTTGGTGATATTCAAAAAATAACATAACGATTTTTTCAGAGCAGATAAACTGTTAAATGAAAAAATTAACACTCAAGAAATAATCATTATGCAACGTATAAATCTCGGTAAAACTGCCCCAGAACTCTATAAAACGGTCATCGAACTTGAAAACTTGTCTATGCAGAAAGTTCAACAAGCTGGGCTAGATATAGGTTTTTCACATTTATTGAAATTACGCGCTTCTCAAATCAACCAATGTGCTTTTTGTGTGCGCATGCATACCCAAGATGCAGTTAAAGCAGGTGAGACGACTGATCGTATCGCCCTGATCAGTGCTTGGCGTGAAAGCGAATACTTTAATCAAAAAGAACGTGCAGCGTTAATTTTAATTGAAGAAATCACATTGCTTGCCCAGCATCATTTTCCTGACCAAGCTTATGAGCAGGCAGCGCAACATTTATCCAGTGCTGAAATTACTGCAATTGAATGGATTGGTATTGTCATTAATACATGGAATCGTATTGCTATTTCTAGTCAACACCGTGTTGCACCTGAGTAAGCCAATAACATTTGTGTTAGATCTGATGTTTGATCAAGATCAAATTTTATCAATTGAAACTGCAAAATAAAAACGCCCAATGTAATACATCAGGCGTTTTTTATCATTAGTCTATTTTAGAAGCAAAGATTAAATTAGTGACTTGCAGGAGGAATCTGCTTAATTGCTGCAGCAAAAGTCAGGTAATTCACCCCTTGAAATAAAATATCTACACCTAAGAATAATCCAAGCACCCAAAAAGGAGCATCTGGTGAAGCCAGAATAATTGCCCCAGTCACCAAAGTTAATAAACCTGAAAATAATGTCCATCCCCACCCAGACATTGGTTTGAGCATAAAAGTATTAAAAATACGAATAAAACCGCCAATCAATAAAGCAATTGCCAGAAGATTGGTAAGCACCACTGCTGTAGTCACGGGTGACTTAAATGCATAATATCCTGCGATAAGATGTAAAACCCCACCAATCATCATCAACGCACCAAACAGTACAACAACTGTAAGTGTTGCCATACCCAATGAAGCCAATAAGACCAATCCAAAGATGACCAACAATGCCCCAAGTAAAAGATACCATTTGCGGTTTTCATGGAGTTGGTGACGAACTAAATCATTTCCGACTGTACGCATATTCTTCTCTTGTTTGTTATTCATTGATTTGATTGTTGATCTAATTCAGCATCTTGTCTGTATAAAATCTGCATCTAAAGCATATAAAATATTGTCTTTATACGAAATGAACAAAATATCAGCATTCCTCAGATACTATTTTATCCATCCCATTTCTTGTGCGGTTAAGCGGCTGATCATGGTATCTTCCAAATGTTCAGGAGTTTTACTCTTACTTTGGGAAAGTGGAATATAGCCACCCATAATTTCTGCACGCTGTTGTGGATAAAGCGGTTGTTGTTCAGGATTTGCATAACCCGTTGGATAACGAGGCTGTCCTGTTGAAAAATCATATTTATCTTGCGCACCGAAGGTATGTAATAACTCATGTACTAAAACAACTTGATTACTTGCACTTTGCTTTGGTGAAGCAAATAAGTTGACTGAGCCAATACGCCCACGTTCTAAGGCAGTTGAGTGCTTTAAAACTTTCTGTAACTTTGGATCATAATAATTCAAATATAATGTCACAGATGGCGTTCCATCTGCTCCTTGATGTTGGTTCCATGCATAGAATCTGAACTTTAGACTCCATAATATCGTATTCAATATATTTGAAGATTCAGGAAGCTTTGGCGGCAGAGTATTTAATTCACGCCCAAGCTGAAAATGAAAAGAGACTGCTTGACCACGAAAAAGTTGAGATTGCTGTGCCAAATAATGCGCCATCTCTTGTAAATTATCGACAGAAATTTGCTGTATATAATGTGTATTAGTTCAGATCTGATCAGACATTGATCTTGAAAAAGAGAAAGTTACCCGTTTTGATAAAGGTGTCGAATCTTAATCAAACAAAGGTAACTTTCTTATGTTGCATACTAACAATCAAATCATTAAACACAAAGTAGGCTTACTCAATTTAGCTGAAGAACTTCAGAATGTATCCAGAGCTTGTAAAGTCATGGGTGTC
>WNDP01000132.1 GCA_009912575.1 Acinetobacter bereziniae | reverse complement strand
TCGACCATGTTTGCCTTTGGGGGGAGCGTACCATTGGGTTTTTGGATCAAACCAAATTGTTAAATTACCACGATTGATCAAAGCACGATTGTAGGATGACCAATTTGTTGTACGATAAATTTTAGGTGTAGGCTTATTCATCTGAGAATTATATTGCTGAGTAAGCCTTAAGAGGTAGGTTTATGCAACAAAGCCATCTTTTAATAATATTGCAAACTCTTCACCACCTAAACGACCAAGTAGGTCATGTGTACGAATTTGAGCTTTAACTTGCCGAGAAAACTCCTGTAAAACATAATCGCCAATGACATGCCCATATTGATCATTAATTTTTTTAAAATGATCTAAATCAATGAGCAAGATTGCCACACTATGGGCGGTCTTCTCTGTATTTTTAGCAATGGCACGCTCGCTTTCTTCATAAAAATAGCGTCGATTTAATGTTGTTGTCAGCCCATCATGATTGGCGAGATATAAAATTTGATGATATAGTTTTTGTCGATTACGACTGATATAATGGTCAAAGTCAAAGGCCCTAGAGCCAACATGAATAAACCAATTCTAACTGAGAGTGTCGTTTCTAAATAAGCATCAGGTGATTGTGTAATATAGTAAGAAGTCAATGCATTATATAAAAGCATGCAAACGCCGCAATTTATGATAGATACAAAGAATAAGTTATAGCTCAACGCTGCTCAAATCAATGCAGCGATCGGAAACATAATTGCCCCGGGGCCAATAAAAAAATGGGTAAGGATCACTGAGAGTACAACGCCTAAAAAAGGGCAACAGTATTTCAGTTTGGAGTGGTTGCTGTTTATATTCTTGAAAATAGTTCTGAATGGTATTTTGGTTGGGAATTGCTAAAACAATTGGCAGAAAAGCAATCACATTGAGAATTTCGCCTGTCCACCACATTCCAAAGTCGATCCAGATTCGATCCATAGACATAAATGTGTTGGGTAAATGAGGAACTGTCAAACAGGCGAAACTCGCTGCTGCCAAACAGCCACCAAAAGCGCTGATGCCAAATAGATATAAAAATGTTAGCCCTTTATTGTATTGTTTATAGTCCAGCTTAAAGAAATGTATAAGTAACAAGGTCACCAAAGCGTGCGATAGATTGGCCAAGGTTAAAAATAGGGTCACTAGAAAAGTATTTCCAGTGATTAGGTCGGCAATCATAAAACCTATAAATGCCCCTAACCATCCGCCGATATTTTTTAGCGTAGGAAAGCGCAAAAAAAGTCCAAGTAAAACTGCATTGGCTGGCCAGAAAATTGCAAGAAAGGTGAGTGGCCTACCGATGATTCCAGCCAATGCGCAGGCAAACATAATCACTGCAATCAAAAAAAATGCAGAAATATTGTCCTTTAGCTGTTGACTTAAATACAGTATAGCTCGTGGCAATTTGCTAACTTATTTTTAGAGGAATACTCAACCCCAAGGCCAAATCTGGTGGCTTTGTTTTTAAGATAGTAATGATAATCATATCTATTTATATCGATAAATCAATAGCTTTAATCACCTTAATTGAGTTGAGCTACAAAAAAATAATCTGCAGTTTTATCTGAAGAAAGATTGTTCTTATATGGTTAATTTTACATGTTTTATTTTAAATATATGCTAATTTATGTGAGATGAAATATGGCATACAAGATTTGGTATGAAAAAAACAGCACTTATAATTTCTTTACTGCTTAGCTTTTCCTCTTACGCGATAGCGGACGAAAAGCCACCACAACCTCAAGCAACGAACGTGACAGCGACAAATACAACCAGCACAATTCGAATTACTACTCGCCCTGAAATTTTGGGTTTATGGGGAATGGAAATTCCAGAGAATAAAAAATGTACGGAATACTATAATTTCCGTGGTGCAAATGAAGTCGTAGTAAATAGTGCTAAAGAATGGTCTGTTGGGCTTTTTGATTACCAACCCTCACCTGATAATACCTTAGAGAAGCCACCTGCATTAATCATGCAAATTCGCTATGAAAATAATGAAGTAGACTGCTCAGGGCGTAAAGAAGATCAAACGGGCGATGTATCACAATATTTTGTGAAGTGGGTCAACAAGGATACTATGCGATTCTGTGCCTCTGATAAAGGTGACCAGTGTTTTGCAACCTTACGCAGGGTTTTACCTTAAGCATTCATACATAATTTTGTATTGGAAGTTGTGATATAGCAATTTTTCTTAAATTGATTTCGAAAAAAACCTCTGATATACAGAGGTTTTTTATGATCTAAATATTATAGTTGTGGCTAAAATTATCTCAGGTTACGTTATGAAACTTGAAAATAGTCTCGCTATTCTCTTCGTTTCCTTGCGGAGTATACTCCTCATGCCTGCTCAATTTTAACCTACAACGCAAACCATTTATGAAATGTCAACAGTCTCTAGTTAAGCATCTTTTTCATGGCCTTGAAGTTGCTTTAACAAATGTTTTTCAAGGTAATGAATATCCATAGCTTGTGAACAGAAGTTTTTATCTTCAAGAATCAAATCTTTATGTAAAGGAATATTGGTTTTAATTCCAGTCAAAATCATTTCATCCAAGGCTTGTTTCATACGGGCAATTGCCGTATCACGATCTTTACCATAAGAAATCAATTTTGCAATCATCGAATCATAATATGGCGGGATGCTATAACCTTGATAGATATGCGAATCTAAACGAATCCCTGCACCACCTGGTGCATAGAATGATTCGATTTTACCCGGTGAAGGTAAGAAGGTAGACGGATCTTCTGCATTGATACGGCATTCAATCGCATGACCTTCGATTTTAATATCTTCTTGTTGAAGATTTAGTCCAAGACCAGCGGCAATACACAATTGTTGTTCAATAATGTCTACACCTGTTACTTGTTCAGTTACAGGATGTTCAACTTGAACACGTGTATTCATTTCAATAAAGAAGAATTCACCGTCTTCAAATAAGAATTCAAATGTACCAGCACCACGATACTGCATTAATTTACAAGCATTTACACATGCTTCTAAGATGTGTGCACGTGCTTCTTCTGGTAAACCTGGTGCAGGAGCTTCTTCAAGGACTTTTTGATGTCGACGTTGTAAAGAGCAGTCACGATCATATAAATGAATCGCTTGACCATTACCATCCGCTAAAACCTGTACTTCAACATGACGAGGCTTTTGCAGGAAACGTTCCATATAAACGGTATCATCACCAAACCACATTTCAGCATCACGTTGTGCAGCTTGAACAGATTCAAGTAGGGTGTCTACACGTTCAACAATACGCATCCCACGACCACCACCACCTGAAGCAGCTTTGACGATCAATGGAAAGCCAATTTCTTTTGCTTCCGCTAAGGCATTGGTTGGTGTTACTGCATGTGCAGAACCTGGAACAGTTGGGACACCAACTTTACGCATCGCTGTAATCGCAGAAACTTTATTCCCCATGAGGCGAATATGTTCTGGACGTGGACCAATAAAGATAAAACCTGAACTTTCTACAATTTCAGCAAATTCAGCATTTTCAGATAAAAAACCATAACCGGGATGGATCGCATCTGCGCCAGTAATTTCTGCTGCTGTAATGATGGCAGGAATGTTCAAGTAACTTTCACTACTTGCACCTGGACCAATACAGACGGCTTCATCACAAAAACGTAAATGCATTAAATCTTTGTCGGCATCTGAATAAATTCCGACTGTTTTAATCCCTAAAGTTTTGCAAGCGCGAGTGATGCGTAGAGCAATTTCACCTCGGTTTGCAATTAAAACTTTTTGCAACATATCAACCCCCGAGGTATTACGCGCGGTAGCGGAATAAAGGTTGACCGAACTGGATTACATCGCCATTTTTTACCAGAATTTCTTCAACAACACCACTTTGAGTTGCTTCAATTGGGTTCATAATTTTCATTGCTTCGATGATACCTAAAGTCTCACCCGCAGAAACAGTTTGACCTACATTTACGAAAGGTGCTTCACCAGGACTTGGTGCAGAATAGAATACGCCGACCATTGGTGAGGTTTCTACAGCACCGCGAGAGGCAGCTTTAACCACAGGTGCTTCAGCGGTTGGAAGTGCAATAGGTGCCACACCAGCAGCAACCACAGGATTACGACGAGTTAAAGCAATCGATTGATCACCTTCTTTCACTTCAATTGCTTGAAGATCAGATTCGATCATCAAATCGATGAGCTTTTTAATTTTGCGAATATCCATGGGTTCGTATTCCTAAATTATGATTGAGTTGAAGATTGAATTTTGTCGATTGCGTAATCAAGTGCAAAAGAATAGCCTTTGGCACCTAAACCGCAAATTACGCCAACGGCTTTATCGGATAAATAAGAATGATGTCTAAATGCTTCACGTGCATGAACATTAGAAAGATGTACTTCTATAAAAGGAATTGCGACACCCAAAAGAGCATCACGTACAGCAACGGAAGTGTGTGTAAGGGCGGCTGGATTAATAATAATAAATTTTACGCCGTCTTGTTGTGCTTGGTGAATACGATCCACTACAGCACCTTCCCAATTGCTTTGAAAGGTATCTAGGGTAATATTGGCTTGTTGGGCCTGAATGCTGAGTTGCTGGTTAATGTCATCCAATGTGAGGTGACCATAGACCTCTGGTTCGCGCTTTCCTAGCAAGTTTAAGTTTGGTCCGTGAATGACCAAAATGGTCGAACTCATTGAGACTGCTCCAATTCAAAAGTTGCAAAAAATCTTTGCAAGATGTCTGCAAAGTTTGCATATTATGGCATGTTTTTCCACAAATACTTTATATTTTCTTTGAATTGTCGCGGAAATGCTGTGCCTTGTGCGAGCTATATAATGTTAATTTTGTCGGTAAATGGCAATGTTAAAATATGACATTTTTAAGCACAGTTTTTAGGTGTCTACATTCTAAACCGAATGACCAAAACTATTCATTTGATTTGTGTAACAGCCATATGAGTATCATCTATACATAAGATATCACTGCAACGAGTTGTATAACTTGGCGAGCGATTTTGTTGGCGCATTTTCCATGTTTCACTGTTGGAGTGATACCCAACTTGGATACAGTCAGGGCCAAAGCGTTGCTTCATGCTACAAAGCGTATCCATGAGTTGATCACGCTGTTGAATAAAGTCTACAGGATGCCATAAGTCATTGATGTGCTGGCTTTTGCTATGCAGTGCAGAAAACATTACTGCAACTTTTACATATTTTACATTTTCCTTAAATAAAACATCAGTTTGCTGTAATGCCGCTTTGGTTAAAGCCATCAAATCATCTGTTGCATATTGTAGGCCTAAAACACTACTTTGTGCTTTCTTATAAGGTGCTTGAGGCGTTTTTTCATACAAAGAGACATGCACAACTGCACACAGTTGCTGCTGTCGATTGAGGCGTTGATGAGCTCTATTGACATGGAAAATAATGGCTTGTTTGATGATTTCAACATTGGTTAATGCAGAAGCAAAACTTCTGGAAGAAAGGATGCGTTTAGACGGCATTTCAGGATCATCTAAAGCAATACACGATTGACCTTTTAGCTCACGAATAGTACGTCCAATAACCACTGAGAACTCTCGTGCAAGGTAATGCTCATTGGCAAAAGTTAAGTCATAGCAAGTATAAATATTATAAGCTTGTAGTCGTTTGCTGGTTTTACGTCCAACACTCCAGACTTCAGCCACATTGGTTTCCAAAAGCAAACTTTCAAAGTTGCATAAATCTAGAGTGGTCAGATCGCAAATACTTTCAAATCCATATCGCTTTTTTGCAAAAAAGTTGGCTAACTTTGCTTGTGTTTTGCTATAACCGATACCAATACAACAGGGTAGTCCTAACCATTGTTGAATCGTTTTTACCACTTTTCGGCAATAGTCTTCTAAATCAAATAAATCTTGATAAGAGCTCAAGTTGATAAAGCATTCATCAATAGAATAGGGTTCTAGATCGTCTTCTTTAAAAAAAGTTTTGAGTGTTTTAAAAAAACGATCTGAAAAGTCACCATACAGAGCATAATTGCTTGAGAAGCAATCACACCAGCTTTTTTGGCTGATTTTTCAACTTCATGCCACGGCACAGCCATATCAATATTCAACGCTTTGGCTTCATTACTGCGTGAAACGACACAACCGTCATTATTGCTTAATACGACAACAGGTTGGTTATTTAAGCTAGGGTTAAATACACGCTCACAACTGACATAGCAATTGTTAATGTCGATTAAAGCAAAAATTTGTTCGCTCATAGAAATCTTGAAAAAGTTACAAATTCAAGTGAAATATTAAAAGATGTTTATAATAAATTCAAATTTAAATTGCGGGATGAGTATGTAACATTTAGACAAATTGTTTCGGTAGAGAGTAGAGTAGTTCTGCGCTGTGTAAGGATTGTTAGACTTGATCATGGTTTAGGTAATTCACGTAAAAACATTCAACTTAGAAGTTCTTCTTTTAAAAGGTGAATCTTATATCGTGGTTTACGATGTCGAAAAATGAAACATCTATAAGCTTGTTTAGAATGCTGAGCGAGTTAAATTAACAGTTGTCGTCGATTTGTACGGCATATCCCAACATTAAAAAGGATGGATATGAAAATGGCTAATCAACACAACCAACAACAGAATCAGCAGAATGACCCTCAACGTCAACCGAACCAATCTAACCAGCAGCAAAAGCAACAGAGTCAGCAAGATCAACAGAAACAGCAAAATCAGCAGTCAAACCAACAGGCTCAGCACAACCAGCAAAATCAGAACAAGTCTCAGCAAAAATAGCGTTCTGCCTTTAATTAACCCATAAAATGATAGAAAAGCTCCCATTTAAAATCGAGGGGGCTTTTCTATTTCTTAGGTCAATATAAGCATATAAGTAACAATCATTTAGTGTGAATATGGATCTAAAGTATTGAAAATAAATTTTATATTTTTTTGAATTGTGTCTATTTTTGGCATCAACCTGTGACTCGCCCTATGTGTATTTTTTCTTTCGGGATCAGAAGCGGAGCGCTAAAAAAAGGCAACTATTTTTTGCACAGCGACACCGCTGTTCACTGCAAAACTCGTCAATTAGCAGTACAATATTCAATAAATCGCATTCAATAAATCGCATTCAATAAGTCACAGAAACAACACTATATAAATGAAGCCCTGCCTCAGACAGTATCAAATGATGTTTCCGAGTATCATATTTCATTAATAATTTTATCGAACTCAGATTAAGTATCAAAACACAATCATAAAGCTTGTTTGTGATTTTGGTTTTAACACTATTGAATCTGCTTTATGGCTGTATTAAAAAGCATATTAAGTTTGCTTCTCAATGTCGGACATTGATTAAATTGCGCAAAATTGAGTAGTTCATCATTTAGTGCATGTAGAAAGTGATCATGATTGATAGAGTTGTTTTTAAAAGAATGATTTTCTAAGTGCAAATTCAATACTTCAAATTCCTTCTTGGTGCGATGTGCTTTACAGTCGATACGCCCCACCATTTGATCAGCATATAAAATGGGTAAACAAAAATATCCAAATTGTCGCTTAGTTGGAGTTACATAACATTCTAAACGATAATCAAAGTGAAACAGTCTATTTAGACGTTCTCGGTGTATGACAAGATTGTCAAAAGGGGAAAGAATTTTAACGTTCAATTCAATCTGAGGTTTGAGTTCTAAAGCATCTGTTTTTATATAAATACTTGAACTTTCTTTATCGGTATAACCCAATTGAGATAAGGCGGTGATGACACCCGCATCAAGTTTTTCATTAACTATTTCACACATGCTATTACGAATTTGGGGGCCAACTTTGAGATGAAGTAATTGCTTCCATGTAAATATTCCATGCGCTCTAAGTGTAGTATCAAATAAATAACGTGCATATTCTTCTAAGGTGGGAAGAGATAAATCAAGTTGACTCGGAAGACAGCGTTCAGTCAGGTTATAAACTTTTTCCATTCCATTTCGTTCACAAATCATCAAATCACCTTGCATAAACAATTGATCAATTGAACGACGTGCTGAACTAGAGTTCCACCATCCACCTGAATTTTTTCGATTGCCTTGCTCAATATGGCGTAAACGAATACTGCCTTCAGCACGGGTCTTGGCTAAAATTTCATGCATCAGATGTTGATCACCTCGATTAAAGTAGCGATGCTCTCCATTTCGTATTGAAGTCATATGTGGAAGTGCATAGCGATAATCTTGCATAGGTAAATAAGATGCTGCATGAAACCAATATTCAAAAATATGCTGTTGTTGAACCAATTGATTCAGATGATTGGGTTGATACTCTGGGACGCGACTCCATAAGATATGATGGTGAGCACGTTCGACGACTGAAATGGTGTCAATTTGCACATAACCTAAATGCTCAATAGCTTGACGAGTTCCAGATAAACCTGCACCAAATGTAGATTGAGCACTTAAACCCTGATGAGCGAGCGCTAAACGTCTAAATAATTCTGTCATATCATCTTAAATTCCATGTAAATCAAACGAAGCTAAAGGGAGTGGCTTCACCTAGTACAGATTGTCTATTTTTCAGTTTATTTGAGTTTCTTTAAAATACAGGTTACAACGCCCCAAATCATAATCTGTTCTTCACTATGTGGATGAATATCTGGAAAGTCGGGGTTTTCGGCTTTAAGCCAAATATCATAAAGACCTGTGGCTAATTTTTTTTTGCATAAAACGTTTGACGGTAAACTCATTATTAATCAATGCTAAAACGACATCACCGTGCTCAGCATTGAGGCTGCGATCGATAAGAATTTCATCGCCAATCTCAATACCTGCATTTTTCATTGAGAGCGAATTTACTTTTAGCATAAAAGTTGCAATAGGGTTATGAATCAAGTGTTCATTTAAATCAATTTTCTTTTTAGTATAGTCCTGTGCTGGAGAGGGAAAACCTGCGGCAACGGTTTCAAGTGGATAGGGAATTTCTATTTTGAGATGTGGCCGAAAAAAAATAAGTTTTGAGCGGATATTCCATCTTTGATGATCATGTCCTGTTGGGTGATTCGAGGCCTCGGATATGCTTTGGGGTCCTGATGGTCTATTTAAAAAGCTTAATCCAATAATTTATGAATATCTTTAGGTGCGCCTTGTTGTCTTTGAATTTCACCTGATGCATCTTTCCAAACCATTGCTGGTGTAGCATAAAACCCGTACTTATCCATCAGTTTAGTATTGGCATCCAACTTTTCAGATAGAGCCTTTGGTAGATTTTTCATTTCAACCAATTTGTTTTTACCATTACTTAGATTGTATTGTTTAAAAATTTCCGCAGGATTTGCACTACTTAAAATGGTTGCTGCTTGTCCTTTACTGCTTGGTCGAATTACTCCCACCATGATGTGACGTAATTGAACTTTTCCTGAATTTACAAATGGTCGTGCTTGTTGCCAGAACGTATGGCAGTAAGGGCAATTAGGGTCATTAAATACATAGACAATTTTTTCGGCTTTCGAGTCACCATCTTGTATCCAAGTTGAATGTTCAAGACTTTTCCAGATTTCATCTAAGACTGCACCTTTAACATGTGAGTTAATGGCTTGTTCTGTTAGATTTTTTCCTGAAGCATCAAAAAGATCACCTACAATATAGTGTTTTTGATCTTTGGCTATAAACAAGGTAGATGGATATTCGTCTTTATAACCTGTCCAACCTTCCATACCCTCGGGTGCATCAATCTTTTTAACGAAGTTATAACCTTCTTTTTCAAGTTTATTTTTGAGAAAATCAGCATCTGCGGCAAAAAGTGAGCCACTTAAGACCAAACTCAATGAGTAAATACCGAGTGTTTTTAAATCTATCATTAAGAAACTCCTTATGTTGAAAACTCATTATGACAAAATCAGTGATGTTGACATCATTTAATCCGAAACTAAGTTTTGAATTTTTTGATGTAAGGCAGCATGGGTAATTTCTCCCATATGTGTATCGATCAATTTGCCTTGTGCATCGAAAAATAAAGTGCTGGGTAGACCAAACATTCCCATTTTTTGTGCAGTTGAACCATTTGTATCCAATAAAACTTCATCTAATTGCAGTGAGTGTTGTTGCAGATAGTTTTGCACAGTTACAGCATCTTCATTTTGATTAATAAAGACAAATTTAACTTAACATTGGGATATTTTTTCTGTGCTTCACTCAATACAGGCATTTCACGTCTACATGGTGGACACCAACTTGCCCATAGGTTAATCACAGTCGGTTTTCCTAAAAACTTTTTAAGTTCAATGGGCTGTTGCTGAAGATTGAGTAAACTGACCTCAGAAAATTGTTGATATTTCAGTTGTATCTGTCGATAAGCGTAGTGACTTGTTACTGAGATCAATGCAAAAGTTGTAAATATCAGGATAATAAAGCGTTTTTTTAGCGCATAATTTTTCCATAAGATCCATAAAACTGTTGCAAATACACCAATATATAGACTAAATCCCATATCTTGGAGTTTAATGATTTCAATTGGATGTTCTAAATAAGCCTCTAAATTGAACAAGACAAAGCCAATTCGGGCACACAATAGACCCACGAAGACACCAGACCATATTGAATCTTTAAATAAGGTCCATTGCGCGTTTGAAAGTTTAAAATATCGAAATGATAATCTTCCAACCAACATGCTGACCAAGATTGCAACAATAAGAATTGTCAGCGACCAAGGCAGCATAAAGGGTCCCAAGTGTATGGCCTGTACTGTAATCATGGTGAACTTACTTTTAAAGCTTCTTGAACTTTCGCCGTTTGTTGCAGCAATTGTGTCGCCGAGAATGTCCCTGTAAAGCGTAATGCACGAATTTCCTGTGCATTGTGATCTAGAAATAACATAGTCGGTGGACCTAAAATTTCACGTTGCTTTAAAATGACGTCTTGTGAAGCATTGTATTCAGTTAAGTCTAATTGAATCAGTGTGAAATTCTTCAAAGCATCCTGAACATCAACACGAGGGAAAACTTCTTTTTCTATAGGCTGACATGCCACACACCAATCAGCATAAACATCTATAATGATGGGCTTATTTTGCTGTTTTGCTTGGAGCAACGCGTTTTCAAGTTGTTCAGCCGTTGAGACTTTATTCCAAACTAAATGTTCTGTTTGACTGTGTTGAATTTGATAAGCGCTATAACCTTGTTGGATATTCCAAAGTCCAGCAGCTAAACTTAAGATTGCAATGATGGTTAGAATTGCTTTATTTACAGTTTTTTCACTGTCACGTAAGGCAATAAATAAGTAGATTGCTAGAGCAATACACAATAGAGCGAAAATTGCAGCATATACTGTAGATGGAAGCATTGGGCGAATAAAATATAGGGCAACCATCAGCATGACAAAGCCAAAGCTGACTTTGATTCGATCCATCCATTTTCCTGGTTTTGGTAATAACTTAGAACCAAACACACTGGCAATAAATAACGGTACGCCGATGCCAAGGCCAAGAATGAATAAATATAAACCACCTAAAGCGGCATTTTGAGTTTGCGCTACAAATAACAATGCACCTGCAAGGGGAGCACTCATACATGGGCCAACAATCAATGCAGATAAAGCACCCATTACCACAGCACCTAAAACTGTGCCTGCTTTTTGATTGTTTTGTAGATTGCTGAGTTTATTGGTTATAAATTGCGGTAAATTGAGTTGATATAAACCAAATAAATTGAGTGCCAATATCACAAATAAAACAGCAAATAATGAAACAATCCAAGGACTTTGGAACCAACGTTGAAAACTGTAGCCAATTTCAGCAACCACCACTCCCATAATGGCATATACCACAGCCATACTCACCACAAAGCAAAGTGCAATAACAACTGCTTTGTAACCTTTAGCTCGTTGAATAATGATGCCAGAAAGGATCGGAATCAGTGGAAGTGAGCAGGGTAAAAAAGCCAGTAGAATCCCTAAACCAAAAAACACCAGCAGATTTAGAAACAATGAATCTTTTGATAAAAGTTTAAAAAAAGATTGATCATCATTCCATTGTAATGATGTTGTACTGGTGTCGGCAGTAGCATTAGCGTCTAAAGCTGAAGAATTAGATGCATTTGTAATGACAGAGCTTGAGCTGAGGATCTGATCATTATCTGCAATAGTCAGATTGGATTGATCTTCTTTTATACTTTTTTGTACATCTGTTGCATTTGCTGTAGTTAGCGTCTTTTCTGGGTTAGATGTTGATATTTTTGCGTTATCTGAATCAGTTTTAGTATTTTTATCTTGAGGTGGAGCAGTTTCAGATTGGCTCAACAAGGAATTATTTGTACGACTGCTCAGCATATTTTTAGATGCAGTCGTGTTTTGGGGAAGCAAGCCATCAGTATCAGTGCTGATATTCTTTCTTTGTAATGGATAACATAAACCATCAGCAGAGCAACCTTGATACATCACGACATATTGAGTATTGGGTTTAACCTGAATAGTCGTGCTGACCTTCTCATAATGAACTTCAGTTTTACCAAAGGTTGGATCATCTTTGATATGTCCTTTGGGTAAGCTGAAGGGTACTGCTTTATTATTCACAGTGACCTTGAATTGATCATGGTAAAGGTAATAATGAGGTGCAATCGTCCAATTCAATTGTGCTTTATTTTCTGAAAGTGATTCTGCTGAAAATTGAAAAGCTTGATCTGGAGGTAGAAATTCAGGATTTGCATGGGTGAACGTACTAAGTCCAAACCAAGTAAAACAGCATACACTGAACAATGTTCGCAACTTCATAATGACATATCTTTGTTTCGTTTAAAGCCATTATCCATAATTTCAGATTAAGAAAACATTATTCTGCGTGTTTCTTTGTAAAAATATCGTTTAAAAGCAATCAATACCTTGTCGATTTAAGTTCTGCTGTGTGCTTTGGTCAAGATTATAAATTCTCTCGAATCGCGTTGTTTGATGGGTATTTGGAGCGGTATAGTTGACTTATAAAACATCGCGCCTTGATAAATGACTTCATAAGTTCCCATCAATTGATTATTGATGACTTCTCTATAAAAATAGTGAAATTCGCTTGGTTTACTGCTTGCTGTATCTATTGCATCATAATATGAGAATTTTAACTTAATCTTTTTTAAATATGGATAATACTGAATCGTTTTAATGTGAGGGAACTCATCAGTAGAAACCAGCAAAATATTTTTCTGATGCTCTGTTTTAAAGCAAAAGGGCTTTGTTGCATAAACCTACCTCTTAAGGCTTATTAAGGCTTACTCAGCAATATAATTCTCAGATGAATAAGCCTACACCTAAAATTTATCGTACAACAAATTGGTCATCCTACAATCGTGCTTTGATCAATCGTGGTAATTTAACAATTTGGTTTGATCCAAAAACCCAATGGTACGCTCCCCCCAAAGGCAAACATGGTCGA
>WNDP01000131.1 GCA_009912575.1 Acinetobacter bereziniae | reverse complement strand
TTTGTCTTCTGCAAATGGTTGAATAATCTGGAGCTGTCCAATTTAGACCACACAGTCTAATAAGGCTTTGAACAAAACCAGTGACCATCCGTAAGGAAAGACGAAATAAGGATTTGATCATTAAACAACATTGAATGGCTGTGTCGGAATAAGTTTGATTTCGACCATGTTTGCCTTTGGGAGGAGCGTACCATTGGTTTTTTGTATCAAACCAAATTGTTAAATTACCACGATTGGTCAAAGCACGATTGTAGGATGACCAATTTGTTGTACGATAAATTTTAGGTGTAGGCTTATTCATCTGAGAATTATATTGCTGAGTAAGCCTTAAGAGGTAAGTTTATGCAACAAAGCCCTGTGAAGTGTGTGAGCATGTACTTGCTCATAAACTGCCTGACGAAGTTGAGGCTGCTTATTTACGGGGAGCATATCTTGAGAAAAGGAAAGGGTTGATGATGGATTGGGCTAAATTTTGTGAAGAATAAATGTTAGATAATCGATGCTTCTGCCCTTTTAGGCTGAAGCATTGTTGAGTTTATAAATAACTAGATCAAAGCAAATAGAATTACACCTGTGATAATCTTATTCATAAAAAAACTCTATAAAATATTCTATATCTTCAATAGTCGCTTGTATTTCTAAATTCGCCCTAACTTCTTTAATAAATCCTTCAACATATCCACCATTGTCTTTTCTAGGATTTAAATTATATTTATTAATAATTAGCTCTTGAATTAAATTAATTGCATTTAAGAAACTATATATATCTTTTGAAATAATATGAGGTGTGTCTCCTGAAATGCATGCTCCAACTTTTCCAGAATCATTCTCAATATAAACAATATTAGTATCATGCTGTGTTAAAAACACTGTACTTTCTCTATCAAATATATCACTAAACATATACTGAATTTCTTGAATAGAATCACTTCCTAGAAAATCATTAATATTTCCTCCAATATCAATATTGAAGTCACATTCAGGAATAGAATTTTTATAAATTAAAAATTGATCATTATCTAGCTCACTTTTCTTAATCAAAAATGATGATTCACCGTATATCTTTTGATTATTTATACTGATTTTTTCCAATAAGTTGATAAGATTCATATCTATTCCTAAAAAATTAAATTTTACAGCCTTTGTTAAACTGATTAATCATCGTTTCTCGATCAATTAGTCTTCCACGCGATACATTTGTGGTACTTCCTCTATGACCTTGATTTGAATGAAAATGCTCATTATATGCATTTGGCATAGGACTACTATTTGGATGCTTTGGGTTTTCTAAGAATACAATATTTCTTGGGTCACCTTTCCAATTTTCTCCTAATGCTCCATTATTTTTTACACTATTGATATGATGTCCTGTATAACCTAAATTTGACATTACCGAAGACAACTTTCCTTTTCCACTTCCACTAGGTGTACGTAATATTGCACTTAATTCAGTTGCACTCCAATCTCTTGTTCCACTGCCTGTTGTTTGGATCAACTGCTTTTCTAAGGCCCATGCCCTATCAATTGCATCCTGTCTACTTCCTGCCATTGGAGTGACTTTATCAGGCTTATATCTAACTAAGTTACAAGGTGCCAACCCATATGGATCTATCCATTGTACTGGGTTAGCAGTATATGCGTAAATATTTAAACCACCAAGCAACCCTATGGGATCTTTACTTACAAATCGTCCTACATAAGGTGAATAATAACGATGACGGTTGTAGTGCAAGCCTGTCTCTAGGTCGAAATACTGCCCTTGGAAACGGATGTTATTTGAGATAATTTCACTGTTTTCGAAGAAACTAGACTGAGCTTTTTCAGCCTTACACTCACCCCAAGCCTTATATTCTGCTTTCCAAATGATCGAACCTGTATGGTCAGTCATTTCCTGTGGTGTACCTAAGTGGTCACAGTGGTAGAACCATACGTCATCAAAGCCTTTGCTTTGCTTGGTGGTCTTCCATAGTGGGTCACGATGCACGCTATACGGTTTGTCTGACCAATCAGGTGTTTGATGTAGTTCTATTGGGCTTTGATAGACAGCTTGTAGCATCGGCACAAAGCTGTCTTTTTCGTAGATATAATGCTTGGTGGCTTGTTCAGTTGATTCATATGCCAATGTATCACCATCCCACCCATAGATGATGTTAAGTTCATCACCTGTATGGTGATGTTTACTGCGTTTTTGGATACGACGACCTAATACATCATATCTATACTCCGCGGTATATTGGCTATTTCGACTTTTGATCATTCGACCATAGACATCCCATTCAAGGTTTAAATCACCTTTAGATGATTTTTGACGAATGAGCTGTCCATAAGCATCATATTGATATTGTTGGTCGAAGTATTCTTTAACAACGTTGTTGAATAAGCAGTGATAGCCATAGCCTTTATCTTCTGCTTGTTGTACATGGTTTTGATCTTGATGTTGGGCTTTGTCATCATTGTAACGATCTATGATGTTACTCGCAGGGTCAAAGTTAAAGGTTTCTTTACCGAGTTTACTACTGGCTTCAAGTAATCGACCTACAGGATCGTATTTGTAGGCAATCTTGCCACGACGGGAATCTTTGATGGCAGTCAATTCACCTGTTTTGTCGTATTGATACAGTCGTTGTACTAATTGATTAGTTTGCTGTAAGGCATTGTTCTGTTTTGCTTGATTTTGCGCTGAGTATTGGTTTTGGTAGCCATTGTCATGTTCATTCAGCATGATTTGGCTATGTAATCTTCCTGCTAAGTCAAACTGTTGTTCTTGGCTAATCCCATTAGCATAGTGGCGTATAACTTCACGATGTAGGTCATCTCGCTCAAAACTCACCAAATCCTGTCCATTGACAATCAGGCTTTGTACATGACCTGTACCATAGGTAAGCCAATCTATATTTTGTCCATCAGGGCGTATGGTTTTGATTCGATCATTGATTTCATCATAACTATGCTTCCATACCGCTGTTTTATGCGTCTTATAATCCTGTTGGTGTTCTTTGATTACATTGCCAACAGCATCATAGAACCATTGTAGATTGCTCTCGGCATTTTTTGCTTGGATGATATTACCTAAATAGTCATAGGCAAATTCTTCGGTTTGTTTGGATTCAAGCTCTAAACCATCGTGACCATACCCTGCTGTTCGTTGTTCCAAACGCCCCATACTGTCAAAAATAAATTGTTGGATTCGGTCTTTTGGTGCTGTTTGATCTTTGAGATCTTGACCATATGCTGATGCTACTTCAATACTTGTAGTCAAACGACCATTCAATTCATCGTATTGATAAACAGTTTCTTTACCATCAAAATCAATTTCTTTAACTAAGCGCCCGCCTGCATCATAAATGAATTCGTAGTTTGCACCATTTTCATTGATTAATCGTTTTAAACGGCTTAAACGATCCCATTGATATTTTAAAGTATGATTTAAAGCATCCGTGCGTTTGCTAATTAATCCAGCTGCATCATATTCATATTTCGTGATGTGTTGCTTCGGTTCTATATGAGCAAGCAATCTTCCTTCAGCATCATGCACAAAATGTTCTATAGAACCATCAGGATGTTTGATCTTTTCCAACTGGCCAAAGGCGTTCAATGGCAAACCTTTGATTATCGGCTCACCCTGCCCTGTAATAATTTCTGTATAAAAATATTCATTTTTTTGTTTTAAGGCATTTTCAACAGACTTAACTCGTCCTCGCTCATCATACTGCCATTTAGTTTCTTTACCAGAGCAGTCGGTATAACTAAGTAAATTTCCCTGATCATCGTATTTAAGGGCTTTATTGCCCCCTTTGGCATCGGTGATTGAAGTCACCAAACCCATGCTATTGTAGGCATAACCAGTTTCATGTTTCAGCGGATCAATTTCTTTAATCAGATTGCCTGAACCGTCGTATTGTTTAAACCAGCGACCTTGTTCTGCATCCACCATACCAATCAATTGGTCTTGTTCATCATATTCAAAGTAAGTTGTTGCACCATCTGCTTGCGTTGTCGTGAGAACATTACCTCGTTCATCATAGCTATAAACTGTTTCTGTGCCATCTGTAGTCACATGTGAAGTGATATTTTTTGCATCGTCCCTAAAAAACCATTCCTGTAAATTATCAGGATAAATAATACGATAGGTATAGCCTGTAATGCCGTAGTAATGTTCCGTCACATTACCATCTATATCAGTTACGGTAGTAACACGTACATTCTCATCCCACTCAAGTTTTCTTGCCGAACTATAATCATCAGCCCACTCTTCAATCGCCTTTGAGCTCGGTAATTTTCCATTCCATTTCAGATTCATACCACGTTTTGTCAAGTCTGTATAACGTGTAAGAAGATGATGTTGGTAGGTATATTGGTAAGAAGCACCAAATTCGTTTGTTGCTTGAATCAAATCAGCTTGATCATTGTATACATATGCAGATAACTGACGTTTTAATTGCCCATCCTTCACCAACCATATTTCATCAACCAATTTGTTTTGATTCAGCTTTAAAGCAAGGTGCGCTAAGATATTTTGGTCTTGTTTAAATATAATATCTGATAAATAGCTTTCATCATCAACGCGGTGATCATAACGTAAACCTACGCTAAATCCATTTTGACGCTTTATAGAAACTAGTCTAAATTCATTTTTATATTTTTGGTAATAACGAGATTCATTTGAACCAAATGTAATTGCACGAATATCATCAGAAACTACTGTGTAGGTAAAAGTTTCAATTTCATCGTAAAAGCTTTGCCCAACCTTTAATTCGCGTAGCTTGATAGGACGACCATCTATACCAATATATTCCCAACCTTTCAGTTCAATATTTTGTTTTGGATTTTTTTCATTATATTGACTACGTTGTACAATTTTACTGCTAAATGGTGTGGTCCAACGTGCGCCAAATATAGATTGGTCATACTGATATAAATTCGAAATATAAGAACGAGCCAATGGCTCAACCACTAATGGATGAATCAGTGCATCATCATGCGTTAAAAACTCAGTTCCCATTGCAAATGAGATAGAACCGCCTGTTCCACCTTTGCAGTTCTTGCATTTATTGGCATTGTGAGTTGCAGGATGTTCATCCCTAGATTTTTCTAATTTACTATTGTTTTTCGCATTTTTTGCCTGCGTTGTCTGTGTGGCTTTCACTTGAGCTGACTTGGTCTTTCTGAAACGAGAAGCACCTAACCTCAAGACCTCAAATAACCATCCTATTGTTTGTGGTTCAGCTTTATTTCCTAATTTTCTGATTTTGGCATTTGCCGTCACACCTACTTTACTGATTGTTGCACCCACATTTAAAACGGGTTGTTTTAAATGTTGCGGAACAAGCATTGAAACGACTTTAGCATTGTTATTTACATTAGTTTTAAACAGGGCTTTACCCCAGTTTTCAGTCATATAGACTAAGTTTTTACCTGCTCGTACAAGATCACCACTTTTTAATCCCTTAGCAATTCCTGCTGCTTGTTGTTGTGCCCGTGTTGCATTTGCACCTGCATTGGTAAACACTTTACCCTGTGTCACCACACGAACAATTCCTCCATTGATTTCAGTCGTTGCACCTTGAATGGTATTTCCGCATGATCCTAAAATAGAGTTGAGTTGCGTCAAACCCGATGCACAAAATTTTTCAATATTCCCTGCAACTTGATCATTTAAATGTTTACCAATAACAGTAATTACCGCTTCAGCTAAAGCAGCTTTTCCAACCCGTTTGACTTCCTGACGCACTAGAAATAATGCAGGTCGAGCAGATGTACGAATTGCTGTTGTACCAGGCACAGGCGCAACGCCTATTAAATCAATACCCACAGTTGTCCAATCAAAGACATCTGCATTCTGATAACCTTTTTCATAAATTTGGAAAATGTCTGTAACTACATCAATTGCAGCCATAACATTACCAATAATCGGAACAGTCCCTAATACATTACTCACTAAGTTTAAACCAACGAGTTGGTGCGTATGGTCTAGTAACCACTTATCAATTTTTTGTTTTGAATTATTGATGTCTTTAATAGACACTTCATTGAGTGGTTTTACAACTTCTGTTTTTGCTTGAGCCATTATACTGCTTCTCTATTAATTCTTTTCAAACGGGCTTTTTAAATACTGGGGTAACACATTACTTGTGATACCATTGATATTTGGAAAATTAACTTCACTTTTGTGCGAGGCAATAAATCCCCCGCTTAAATTAGCCGGACTCCCATTTGATTTTGCATTCGGTAATAAACTTGAAATTTTCTCTGATACCAGACCCTGTACTTCACCATTGAGCATTGGCAACAAAGTTTTAGCACCATCAGATTTAATTTTTTGTGCCAATTGAATATTCTTCATTAAGCTTTTAGGATCAGTCAATTGTTTGGCAAAATCGCCTAATACTGATTGTGCTTTTTTGCTCACACTTGCTAAAAGTGATTCAGATTGTTCTAAATCCTCATCATTTTTATTGGGCCATTCAACTTCTCGTTTGAAATCACTGGCAGCATCCCAAGGATCACGTTGATCATCTTCAAAATTAATTTTGACTGCACCTGCTGCTAATCCTGAAACTCTAGCAAAACCTTTATCATCTAATTTACCTGTTACTACTTTGCCTAATACATCGGTGACACTATATTCACCACCTTTTACAAAATTTCCATGCGCATAATCATGCAACAACTCTAAAACGCCTGAAGCACGTTTCGGTGGTGGCGGTAGGCTAGACTTAGCACTTACACTTGCCCCACCCTGAAACACATGCTGCCCAGCATTGACTTCAAACTTTCCACCCGTTTTTGGGAAAATTCCTGAATTATTCAATGCAATTTGCGATGAACCACCTGTAATCATAACCTCTTTAGGACTACTGATTTCAATGCGATCATCCGTCGAAGAAATTGTTATGCCTAGTTTGGCAAATACATTTAAAGCATCTGACTGGGCTTGAATCTCCACTTTACTTTGTGCTGCGATGGCTTTAATCCCACCTTGGACAGCAAATAAACTCAGTTTGTTTTGCGCATGTGCAATCCAATTCTTTTGCGTACTGAAATTAATACTATCGCCTGCAATTTGATTGATCTGCGAATCTGCCGAAATATGAATGTCTTCAGGGGTGCTTAAGGCAATTCCATCTTGCGAACTGAGTAAAAGTAAAGCTTTATTAAATTTAGCAATTTTTTGTTCGAGCTGTGCTGTAAACTCTTTCAGCTGCTCAATCGACTCAATTTCATCGGTCTTTTGATTTTTGGCGATATCACTTAAGGCTTTGCTATTGGTCTGACTACCTTCTAGCTGTTTCTTGGCGACCTCTGAATCAAGATGATCACCTTTG
This sequence comes from Acinetobacter bereziniae, assembly GCA_009912575.1. Classification (GTDB taxonomy): domain Bacteria; phylum Pseudomonadota; class Gammaproteobacteria; order Pseudomonadales; family Moraxellaceae; genus Acinetobacter; species Acinetobacter bereziniae_A. Next base: position 6,062 of record WNDP01000131.1, on the reverse strand, counting down.
GCTTGGTCTTGTTTGTAAGTTGAGATGAGTAAGCCTTGTCCTGCTCTTACTGCGCCCCATTGATCAGTTCTCAGTTCAAAGCCTTCACCACGATCATCACTTTCTGCTTTGTCTTTCGGGTGGCTCAGTTTACCTAAGTTGAGTTGGCTTAGCCCATGACTACTCTGTAGCTGGCTGCTTATTTGCCCTGTAGTATCGTCAAAACGTAGCTGATTGTAGCCACTGCCTTGGTATTCACGACTTTTTATCCCTGATAACTTTTTTGTATCTGGCAGTTTGCCTTTGTCATCAAACTTGGTCGGGCTTCGTTGTGCTTCATGGATACGTCCCACCACAAATGGTCGATCAAGGTTACCGTCAAAGAAATCTATGACGACCATCTCTCCAACTCTCGGTAGGAAACGTGCTCCATAGCCTTCACCTGCCCAAGGCGTGAGTACATCGACCCATGCCGAGTCAGTGTCATTGTCGTTAGAACCAGCACCGCCATCATGAGTGTTGTCTTCATTACGGGTAAACAGGAAGCGAACTTTAATCCGCCCCCATTCATCGACATGAATTTCTTCTCCACTTAAACCAACAACTCTGGCACGCATTGGATGAGCTATTGGTCTTTGGACTAAGGGGTTATATTCTGGAACAATGGTAATATTACGTCGTTGTAGTACCAATTCATTGGCTTGGCGTTCATCACTGTTGTTTATGGTGATATTGGCGGTCTGCCAATCACTTTGTTTCAGCAAAGTTTCAACTTGATGGATCAGGTCTTTTGGTAAATTATTTTGATTATAAAAGCGCTTCGATATAATCAGGAACTGCTTATTTTGAGACTCGAGTTGAGATATGGTCGGATGTTCATCTAGCTCAAAAAAGTAACCGACATGTGCATCTCGTACAGTAGAAGTAGCAGTAAATTGTTTGGCTTGTGAATCGTAGTAATTACCCAAGTTTTCATTGAACTTTTCAATCTGACTGTTGCCTGATTTGGTTACACCATCTTCACCATTCAAGTCTTGTATCCATGCAGGACTAAAGTGCCAAGCCTGTTCCAGACCTAAACTCGCTGAATCTTGATTGTCTGAATGCCGATGCTTAGTTAAGACTGAACCTGCACCCTCTTCTGTTTCTAGTGCATCCGCTTGCCAACGTTGGATATGCACTGCGGTGGGTTGTATAGCGCGTTGTCCAACAAAACTAACAATGCTATCCGTGAGTTCTGTCGCAGAGCTACGATGAAAGCGAATGTTACGTCGATCCAATGTTTGGTATTGATCATTGCTGTCAATCAGTCTTAGCTTTTGAGGTAGAATTTGTTCACTTGAACTAGAAACTTTAAGCTGTGCTTCATCAATTAAAGTTGTAATGCCTTCTTCAGAAAGAAGTCTTTGAATGAATTCGGTATCTAGTTCATTATTCTGCATAATGAATGGTCGGACATCATAGTCCTTGGTTAAACCACTTTTATCCAGTGTCAGACTGGCTGCAAACAAGGAACTTCGTTGTTGCCACTCAGAAAATATACATTGCACGATGTCCACAACAGATTTCGCCATGAAAACTCTCGAATTTCTACGATATTTCCACAGTGCTGTTGGGTCTTCTACAGTTAAACGATAAATTGTAAGGGAACCATCAGAGGCCCCCACATCTGCTTTGGTCACAATGCCAGAAATTCGATTTAGTTCGGATTGATCGTTGACAATATCAATGGCGACTTGAGACCCAATGAACGTCTTTAAAGGCAATTGAGCATTGGTTGAAAGACAGATGAGCTGTAAGTGAATTCCATCATTGAGGGCATGCGTGCCATCAATCCGTTGAAGAAAGACTTGATCGTTTAGACTTTTATTACTGAACTGTGCATGTATCGCACGCTTTTTGGCCGTAAGACCTAATTGCTCCAAAGCAGCATAAATATTGTTAGACATAGTTTATTATTGGATTTTAGATTGTGATCCATTCTACTCAATTACTTAATAATCTGTCTATACAGAACTGTCTATGATCATGTTCAGTACGACAATTTATGTCTCATTTTGTTTCAGCTTTATGAGCAACCTGCGACGATCGTCCACTTGTCTTTTTGTTATTTGAAATAACTCTTGCATTTTATTTCGTTGTAAATTTTCTAACTCAAACTGATGTTGTCTCACCCAATCATAATCAGGTACTTTCGTCTAAACCACGATACCTAATTCTTTTCTGACATAAGCTTTTGCTTGCTGTAATTGAGATTCATTCATATTTAACTGTAAAGCAAGACTTTCATCAGTTTGCCCTGAATTCAAAAGTAAGTCTTTATGTCCATAGACTATTGTTTTCGCTCCTTTCTTCGTTGCGCTCGTTGAACCCCGATGGAAAGGGAAATTTTTCTTTGCTCATAAATTGGGTCCAATAAAAAAACCCACTCTGTTGAATGGGCTTTAAGTTGAACTAAGTGGAAAGACTCTAAAAATATCTTTTTTATGCAACACTTATATTGTCACTAGTTGCAGTAAGTCTCTTTAGTCAAAGATAAACTTTTCTATCTCGTTAATTATTTTCTCTATACCAGATTTTTCTTCCTCTTCTTTTTCACTTTACTCTTTTGAGGAGGTGAGTGGAAGTTCAGGATATGTCCACTTCCATGGAAGTAATATCCCGCCTACTCGACTCCTATTATAGATCATATCAATTTGATATTTAGACATTATATTTAATCTATCTATAAATTTTGAATCTATCTTATCTTCTCTCTGAGGATAATCCATAAAATTATCTGTATAACCCCTTTGATATTTAAACATCTCACCAGACTCAAATGTATGTGTTAGCCCTAGTGCATGCCCCAACTCATGAGCATAAGTTTCAAGAAGGCCAAATTCCACGCTATCCTTAAATATTACAACTGCATTTGAAAACTCTTCATCACTTGAATACTTGCCTTCCGAATAAAGTATGTTTGAATGAGCCTTGAAACTCGCGCTACCTAAAACATAATCCCAATTATCAGTATCCTTTTCACGTGCATTTCTAACAGATACTGGTGCAAAAAAAATGTAAGTATTCCTTTCTATTTCACTATATGGAGCCAACCCCACCTTTTTTTTCTCCAATATAATTCTTTTAACTCCCTAATAAATTCAGCACTTGCAAATTCAGTGGGGTCTACAGTTTTCTTTCGCTCTATACTTAAATCAAGTAGTTTCTCTTTATTCGAAACAACCTCAAGATACTTTTCTTTACCGTCACTTTTTAATCTTTTGTTCCACCATTTATCAACAAAATCTTTTACTTCAGCGTCACTTACAGATAGTAAGTCCAAATCAAAAACTTCCTTTTTAACGACTTTAAAAACAGTAAGTGCTTGATTAAAAAAATTATTTCTTAGTTCTAATTCGTGATTTTTAGATTTTGGTATAATTTTACCATTAACCTTCACATCTATTTCTACAATATTTATAGTAAAAATTGTTTCGTTTCGAGCAATATAAATTATCCCTACATTTACTGGCTTACAATTATTTCTGGTCGCTGTAACTTTAATATGCTCATTTTTCTTTAGCATACCTCCAGAACAGATTATTTTGATTGCATTTTTTTTCTTATAAAAGTATCTATTTCTTTCAACTAACTTCTTATCCTCATCATAATCCAACCCTAATTTCATAAAATTTCGATTTGAATTGATAAAATTACTTAAAGGTTCTTTTATACTTTTGGTATTTTGATTATTGTCAAAAGTTGAAATTTTTATATTCTCATTGGACGCTTCAAACTGTAAAATAGTTCCATTGTCAGTTAAAGCTTCTTTTTCATCAATATATTCTTCCTTAATACTTTCCAAATATTCTTGATGAATTTCTATATCAAGACAAGCACCCTGTTTATTGATCTCCTCACTCCCATAGACGCCTTTACAATCAGTAGCAAAAATGTATAGCCATGGTGGAAAGTATCTAGAAGGAAAATTAATACGAGTATCAACATCATGATAAAATACTTTATATAATTGTGAATGAACAAAATTCGGAGTATCTAAGATATCTATAACTGTATCTTTCTTTCCACCAATACTAAGCAGTGGATAAATATATTCATCACGCACCCAATCAAACCCATACTCACCATTATAATTATCAGGTGGCATACCTATTTCATAAGAGCGTCGGAATTGAACTGTAAAATTTCTTATACAATCTGAAGATAATTGACCAATTTGGGGACTACTTTTTATATTAGACATCTTAGTTCCATTACTAACTAAATAATTTTTTTAAATAAATATTTATTCTCAATGTAATACTATTATAAATTTAATTAAGTTTTAATTCTAGCTTTTAAGATTCAATGTTTTTCTTTAGTTTTTAGAAATCTTAAATTCATTATATTTATCATATATTAACAGATCTTTTACTGTTTATCCTTTTACTACTATATAAGTTTGACACAAATTCTCTAATTTAAAAGGGCTTTGTTGCATTGTGTATTCGTAAGCTTCATCTGTATTTACCTTTTATCTAGACTAAAAATAATTGGGTAAATTTTCTCAATAATTACCCACTGAAGGCAAAAATTGGGTCACACAGCTTAAGACAAGATCAGACAAAACAACCAATAAAAAAGCCTTTAAACATTGAGTTTAAAGGCTTTTTTACATTCAGTCGAACATCTCTGAATTGAATTTTGATGGCGGGAGTTGAACCCGAAACAGTCATATTCTATCAAACTCTACCAAGAACTCCTCCTGTAAATACAAGGCTTTATAAATTTTATTTTTGATAGATATACATTGTATTACATAAAAACCTGTCCAAAAACATGTCAAGTTTTTACTTTATATTTGAATATATCTTATTTCATAAAACAAAGAATCGTATAGATACTTGACGGAAGCCTTGACAGTCATATCTAAAATTCAATGAATTGAAATTAAACAATAAAATATTATATATTTAATTTTTTACTACTATTTTACTACATAGAGATTTCTTTGTTTCTAGCTATGTTATTTCAGTAAACATCAAAATTAGATATATTTGAGTTCGACTTTATTCAGGCTGATGTTTCTTGCATTTCCATTTACCTCCATCTAAAAACCTCAAACCAGTTGAATTAATAAGTACATGAAGCCTACCTTTTATTTATTGATAACTGATTGTGTTATCAATAAATGTGCTTTTTTCTACAGTAAAAGTTGAATAATCGGGTGCTTTACAATCTAATCCATAAAAAATAAAACTTTGAACAAATCCCATGGTCATTATTAGAGTAAAGCGAAATAAAAAACTCATCATCAAACAGCATTGAATTGCTGTATCTAAGTAGGCTTGATTTCATCCTTGTTTTTGTTGATTGCGTATACCACTGACTGTTGAAGCCGGAAAGAATGGAATTGATATTTCCAAAATTGATTAGAGCTTGGTTATAAGAGAACAAATTCGTTGTGCAATAGATTTTGGTGCAGGCTTCTTCATTTGGAAATTATATTTCTAAAGAAGCCTTTAGGAATAGTTTTGTGAAAAAAAGCTATTCTATACTAGACTTAGCTATTATCCTGCGCACCTTTAGATTAAAATGCATTATAAAAATTCAATTATTCTCCAGAAAACAACTAAAATTTTCTCTGTAAAGTAAAGAGATAATTCAAAGGAGTACCATAAAAATTTCTACCAGAAGATTCTGGGAATGATGCATGAGTATATTTTTTATCAAATACATTATTTACATTAAATTGAACATTCCAATTATCAGTAATCTGATAACGTGCAAATAAATCAGTTACAGCATACGGCTTAACTTTTAAGCTTATTATATCACGATCTAATCTATTCTTTGATTTTGGTTTAGACATATACACTTGCTCATTACGTGCCGAAACAAAAGCTGTAGAACTTCCTAAAACAATTCTATTTAGAATATCATTACCCGACAACTTAAATTGATTACTAAATTTCACATGCCAGGGTATATCAGACACCAATGCATGTTCAGTCCCTGGCTCCTGTTTATATTTTTTCTTGGTATAAGCATAACCGATACTGGTTTGCCAATATGGTGTAACTTTTCCTTCTAACGAAAAG
>WNDP01000130.1 GCA_009912575.1 Acinetobacter bereziniae | reverse complement strand
ACAGTTTGCTGGCGACAATAGCAAGAGTGAACCACCTGATCCCTTCCCGAACTCAGAAGTGAAACCTCTTAGCGCTGATGGTAGTGTGGGGTTACCCATGTGAGAGTAAGTCATCGCCAGCTTTTAATTCTAAAAACACCCTCAACTAAAACGTTGAGGGTGTTTTTTTATGTATTTAAAAAAGTTTTTTGTATCTCTTATGCTTTGATATTAAAAGAATATTTTAAAATTGCCTTGTACAGAGGTATAAAATGCAAAGTATTAAAATGTAAAAATATTTATCATTGCTAATGATACTTATTATAAATACTTAACTTATTATGCTAAATATAAATGATGTTTTAGATAAAATTGGGCTAAATGTACAACATCGGACAATAACAGCTAAATTTTCAAATGATGAACTTAATCATCAATTATTTTTGAATCATTTTAGTATTTGTCATGAAATTAATGCAAAACCATACATTTAAGTTCTAATTATGATGCCTCACAGCTTGAAATTTATGTTGATGATGGTGAAGAAGAATAGAATGACGAAAAATATAAGCAAACAATAACGAGGAATCAAATCATGGGACTTCCACCTAAAAAAGTATTTAATTCTGGTGATGGTGCCGGAAAAAAAAGCCACTACCTTTTAAAATGGCTCAAACCAATAAACCTGAAAACTCCTCAGTGTCTTTCGTGGTAAAGCCTGTAGTCGTCAATGTGTTTTTTGATGGTACCAAAAACAATATGTATAATATTGATAATAAAGATAAATATAAAAAACAGATTGCGGAAAATAAAGATGCTTATGAGAGTTATACCAATGCTTACTCCAATGTTGCGCATTTATTTAGTCAACGTGATGGTGAAAGTAAAGATAATATTTGGATCTATATTCAGGGTATCGGCTCCACCAAAGATGAAGCCGATAGTAAAGCTGGTTTTGCTTATGGTAGTGGTCCTACAGGAGTAAAAACTCGTGCGGAATCAGCTTTTGTAGAAATTCAAAATGAATACAATAAACAAAACCCAGGTGATAAACCGACTCATATCGTAATCAATGTGTTTGGTTTTAGTCGTGGTGCAGCTACAGCACGATATTTTGTGCATTTGGCAAAGTCCCAACCAAAACTGTTTAAAGATTGGGGCTTTTCCCCAAAACAAGTGCGTTTTCGTTTTGTGGAGATTTTCGATACAGTGTCTTCATTTCAAACTATTGACGGTACAGCGATGGCGAAGGCTGCATTATTTGGTTTGGGAGGGATCGTACATAGTGCAGCAAAACCTGACTTTGATAATGATGTCAAAGAGCTGAGTTTAAATTTTAAAGACTTTGATGCTGACGATAAGAAAATCACCAAAGTGTTCCATATTGCCGCAGGGGATGAGTATCGCGAGTATTTCTCACTGACCAATATTATGGCAGCGCGGCGGGAGAAGTATGGTTATGAAGTGGTGATGGATGGTGCACACTCTGATATTGGTGGCAGTTATCCAAATGGGTCAAGTGATAGTTATCATATTAAAACCGAAGCACTAAGAGATTGGTTTATGGACAAAGGTTTTTATACCGCACAACAAATCAAAAGTGTAGGCAAACAAGAATATGTAGCATCACGGCAAAATATTCCCAATGATTATCATAAAATCGCTTTAAAAACCATGCGGCTAATGACCCAGAAATATGGACAGATTCAGTTTAAGAAAGATATCGTTACTTATGAAAATAGAAACTTAAAAGGAATTATTAAAAACCTCATTAATAGTCATCCCGCCAGTGTGGTTAAAACTGCTGCTTGGGGAAAAGTTTTAGACCTACGTTTAAAAGACCAAGGGCAGATCCGCAACTTACGCAATCAATACTTGCATTGGTCTGCTAAAAAGACTTACGAGGGAGGAGCGACTGAAGATTTGGGCTATAGTATACGTTTAAAAAATGGGCTACCGTATCGGAAAATCCATAATGGTTAAAACAAAAAAGTTTTATTTTTTATTTACCAGCCTATTTATTGTCGCTTTGTTGCTATTAGCGACTTATTTTTATCGAGTTCACATTATGAATAAACCACAAAAAATAGAATGGGGTGTAAGAACATCCTCTGCATACTTTACTGGCTTTAAAGATTCCCAAAAAGATATTTATGTTAGCTCACGTGTTGTGAAGTCTCCGATAGATGAAAATATGCGGACTGCATTTTATTTGGCCGATGGCACTTGGTTAAGAACTATAGATGGATCGAGTGGACGATGGGGCCGTGGAGGGGTACCACTGGGTGGGAACTCCTTTAAACAGCCCTTACCTGAAGTGCTACATCTGACTTTTTTTGACAGTATTGACAATCAGTTTTATCAGCTGATTCAGCCGTTACCCAAAGATAAAATCCAACGTTTGTTTACTACTGTGCATAAAGCTATGACGGATGAAGATGGTGAAGATCCATCACCTAGTGTATATAGTGATTTTGATATTGGATTTGCCCCCAAAGGTTGGATTATTTTATATGCTGTTGGTAATCCTGGGATTCGCGAAGAAATTGGTTCATGGCAAGCCAAGAAAATAGAAGGGGATTATGCAACAGTAGTTGGCTTGAACCAAACAGCGGATATGGAGTATTTAAGAGAGAATGATATACGTTCTGAGGATGTCCAAACTGCCTTTGAGGATTTTAAAGAACGAAATGCGGAACTGTATCAGCGCTGGATGGATGGTCGTTTTAAAGTCAGTGCAGACTGGTATAAAATATTACAGACCAAGTATCCATGGAATCTTGAAGTCACTGCACCTGAGGGTGAGTGGTCAGGCGAATATTATGCTGAATATGTCAATACCGAACGTTTTGCGATACTTGATGATCGTGTCGAGAGCGATAAATTAAATCAAGACTTAAAGCAGCACCTGCCAAATTATGGACATGGGTGACTTATAAGCCAACAGGGGTACGTTATTACATTTCAATCCACATGTTCCCGATTCCGAAATGGTTGGCTGATGGGTATATTCCCTATTATCAAGATCCTAATTTAAATGAATATTTTAAAAACTTTCAAGCATTGTATCCACTACGCTCATTAGCGACCAATGATCAGCCTGCCTATCCTTATGATTTTGCCCATCTCAAAGTTGAGCTAGATGCCGACTTTAAAATTAAAGAGATCTATTTGCAAAAGGGTAAAGAAAAACGCACATTGGATGGCGCTTATGAATATTATTTGGCGCCGACAGATGATAGGCGAGGGAAGTATTATCCAGAAGAAGGGCATGACTACTTTTTAACACAGCCGAAACTGAAAGATTTAACCGATCCTGTTTTTGCGGATCGGGATTAAAACAATGGGTTAAAAAATAAAATGAAAAAAGATGAAAAAAACAGTTAAGTTGAAAGAAGCTCAATAAGAAATTGAATACGAAGAAAACCCAATTATCCTGATGGGGTTTTCTTCGTATTGGTGTGTTAGATCTGACTCCTGTCGAATCTCACGTTCCTGATGCTCAGACGATGTGTTATTTTTATTTTGTCTGGGAAACTTCCTGTTCCCTATAATTATAGAATAGGTGAATCTTGGTCGGGCGTATATTCGCTAATTTCGGCATGTGTTGTAGGTAAATGCTTACATCAAAAGGCTTAGAAAATTGTTTTTAACAGTATAAATAAGCATTTACTCGTGGATATTATGCAAAATTCCATACTGAATGAAAGTATTGGCAAGATAAAAAAAGTAATGCTTAACTAGGTATTTAGTATCAATCCAGCAAGCTCATAACATCATCTTCAGACAATTTCACTTCATTTTCATGGTCAATACTCAGTACAGATTTGGCAAGATCAGCTTTATTTTTCTGTAAGGCTAAAATCTTTTCTTCGATACTTTGATTGGTAATCAGTTTATAAACAAAGACAGGTTTGTCTTGACCGATTCGCCATGCACGATCTGAAGCTTGATCTTCAGCGGCAGGATTCCACCATGGATCAAAGTGAATTACAGTGTCCGCAGCAGTTAGGTTCAGTCCAACGCCACCTGCTTTTAAACTGATCAAGAAAACAGGGATTTCTCCAGATTGAAATGCAGTAATCACTTCATCACGTTTTTTGGTTTGCCCTGTCAATTTTACATTTCGAATATTTAATGTTTTTAAGTGTTCTTCAATGAGTTGAAGCATGGTCGTGAATTGAGAAAAGATTAAAATCTTGCGTCCTTCTTCAACCATGCCTTGGACCATTTCTAATAAATGATCCAATTTGGCAGATTCTACATTTTGATTTTTAATCTGATCTAGCTGTAAAAGACTAGGGTGGCAACATACTTGTCGAAGTTTGAGTAAGGCACTTAAAATTTGAATCTGACTACGATGGAAACCTTTGGCTGCAATGAGTTCACGGATATTCTTTTGCATTGTTGCACGAACAGCCTCGTAGAGTTTAGATTGCTGTTCATTCATGTCAATATTGACTTCAATTGTGGTCTTTTCAGGAAGCTCTTTGGCAACTTCTGTTTTTAAACGGCGTAGCATAAATGGTTTGATACGTGAAACAAGCTTAACTTTTGTTGGTATATCAGCATGTTTTTCAATCGGATTTCGATATTTTTTATTAAATAACTCTTGGCTATAAAGAAAACCAGGCATGAGGAAATGGAATAAAGACCATAATTCACCTAAGTGGTTTTCCATTGGTGTTCCAGTCAAACATAAACGATGTTTGGCCTTGATTTGACGAACCACTTGTGATGCTTTAGCCCGTGGATTTTTGATGTTTTGTGCTTCATCCAAAATCAGTAAATGGTACTGATGTGGTAATAAAAACTCTTCATCACGGCCAATTAATGGGTAGGTACTCAGTACCACATCCACATTTTTAATATCTTGAAAATATTCCAAGCGATCTTGGCCTTGAAGGACTAAAACTTTTAATTCAGGGGTAAATTTTTCAGCTTCTTTACGCCAGTTATGCATTAAAGATGTGGGTGCAATAATCAAGGCTGGACGTTGTTTTAGTCGGCCTGCTTGTTTTTCTATCAGTATATGCGCAAGTGTTTGAGCGGTTTTACCTAAGCCCATGTCATCAGCGAGGATACCGCCATGTTCAGTTTCACGTAAAAACTGTAACCATGCTAAACCTTGTTGCTGATATGGACGCAACTCTCCTTGAAAGCCTTCAGGTGTTGCAATTTGATGTTGATAACTATTTTGCAACTTCTCAGCAAATATCTGTAAACGTTCGCTACTTTGCCACGGCATACCCAAATGATGTTGTAAATCTAAAAACTGAGCAGCATCGTACTGATCCAATGAGGCAGACTCTGGATGGCGTAAAATTTCTTTCAGATAAATCAAAATAGGTTTGATGTCCTGAACCTTTAATGCCAATTGCGATTGGGCTTTTTTTAAATGAACAATGAGAAAACTTTCATCCTTCATTTGTGCAATATAATCATCTTCTAGGAGATGAGGATTATGCTGAATGGCGTAGCCCAACAAGTCGATTAGATTATAAGTTTGACCATGTACATCTTGAATGGTTGCGCCAACATTAAACCAATCTTGCTTTTTTTCAGATTCGGTTAAAGATAACTGCAAATTTTGTGTAGCACGTAAGTTGAATTGGCTATCAGCAGTGTGTTCCACTTTCCAACCGAGAAGTTCAATTTTATTTTCAGGAATTAGTTGATCAATCCATGCAGTAGGATCTGCACAAATGATTGATTTTTCTGTGATGTTATCAAATGCAGGTCTCTTGCTTTTCGGTATTTTGGTGATCCATTGTAGAGATGGAATAGCGTCCATTAAGGTCGCAATATATTGTTTTTCTATGGCAAGATCACGTTGTTGTCGTACCGTTTTTTGTTGAACGTTACTGACAAAACATTCATCTGGAAAACCAGCTTTGATTCTTCCAGCTTGGTATTCAAATTCGATTTCTGCAAAAGCATAGTGGTGCATATGACCTAAACGATCATATTGCGGATGAGTACCAAAGCGTAAAATTGGCGTTGGTTTGCCAGTTAGAATATCTACATTTTGCGTACATTGTGCTTGTGGCAAATCTCCAAAGCATGAATAAGGTTGGATGGCTTGTTGAAACTCAGGCATAAGTTCAACAGGCATATGAGGCATATTCAGTAGTTCTTCAATCATTTCACTAGAATATGAAGATTCGAGCGCACCCACTTGGTTTTTGAACAAATCTAAATAGCTTAAAGGGTGAGAATGAATAATATAAATATGCTGTGCATGTTCGTTGGTAATTTCTAATTGTTGATCATCAAAAAAATGTGCTTTTAATTTTTCAGTTTGTTGCTCAGGTTTAGATTGCCAATTAAATTCGATTTTATAGTTTTGTTCAGACCAAGTTAATGCCGGTCTTTGTACATCCAGTCCATAACAATCGCCACTCAAAATTGCAGTTTTAAGATGTTCCTGATAAATACCCGAAATATCCCATGATGAAGGGTAAAAATGGGCATTATTGAAATTTAACTTTGCAAAAAAGTAAAGAAGACTAAAGATTTTCTTCTCTTCAGGAGAGACTTTTAGGCGTTCATTAAGCACATTGTCATAACTGGTATACAGTGCTGTATCACGAATTTTTCCATCTTTATTATGGCGAGCTTTGTATACGCAAAGTTGCAGTTGAGCCGAATTATTTTTGGCTTGAAAAATATATACCAGTTGATGCGGTGTTTTTTTTGTGGCTGGCTGAATCTGAGCCAATTGTTGTTTAAATTGATTTAACCATGCTTTTGCTGTGCCATGTGCAGTTTGATTGGCTGTTGCTGCTGTTTGCTCGGAATGATTTAAATTTTGTCGACTCAGCGCATTCGACATTTCTTGATCATAAAAATATCGGGCCAATGCTGCCGCATGTTTACAATCATAACCAACAGGACAACTACAGTCGGTATCGACGATCTGATTTTTTAACGGGTTATAGATAACAGCCGTCTCATAATAATCTGTTCCTTGAACTTGTGCCTCTATCACTAAATTGTCACGGTCAGGATAAATCTCTAGAGATTTAAGATCAATTTTTTTGACATAACTCAAGCTTCGTTGAATAGTTGCCGGGCTAAAACGAGATAAAAATTGATTCAGTGTCGCCATTATTTCTAGAGCTAAAAATTAAAATGAAATTATTAAGAGTGTAACGGATTTTTGAAATGGAAGCTGAAATTAATACATGAGTTTTCAGCAAAATTGACATGTTTTTAATTATAAATTGATCGTTTCTGCAACTTTAAATGCTTTAAAATCTGTCAGTATAAGTTTTTAAAAATAATGCTGGGAAGCACATCAAGATGAAACATAACCCAATTTACTATACAGATCAGCATTTTGCCTTTGCAGACTCAGTTCGAAAGTTTGTTCAAAGGGAGTTAATACCACATATCAATGAATGGGAAGAAGCTGAAACATTTCCAAAAGAACTTTATCAAAAAGCAGCTGAAATTGGTTTGTTAGGCATAGGTTTTGATGAACGCTATGGTGGAATTCCTGAAACAGATGCTTTTCATGTCCTTTTATCTTCCATTGAACTTGCTAAAACTGGTTCAGGCGGTTTGTGTGCTTCTTTATTGTCACATTCAATTGGCGCACCGCCGATTAATCATTTTGCTTCAGATAAAATTAAAGAGACAGTGCTGACGCAGATTTTAGCAGGTGAGAAAATCTCTGCTTTAGCCATCACCGAACCATCTGGCGGCTCAGATGTCGCAGCGTTGAAAACCAAAGCACTACGAGATGGTGATGATTATATTGTGAGTGGGGAACAACGTTTATTACTTCGGGCATTCGTGCAGATTACTATACGGTTGCTGTACGTACGAATGCAGATGCCAAAGGTCCAAATGGTATTTCTATGTTATTGATTGATGCACATAGCAAAGGCATTAGTAAGTCAAAATTGGACAAAATGGGGTGGTGGGCTTCAGATACTGCGCATTTACATTTTGACCAAGTCCGTGTTCCTGCACATCATTTATTAGGTGCTGAAAACATGGGGTTTTTGGTGATTATGAATAACTTTAATATGGAACGATTCTTTCTTGCTGCCAGTAGTTATGGTTTTGCATTAACTTGCTATGAGGAGGCCTTGGAATGGGCACGAGAACGTAAAACTTTTGGCAAGCGTTTGTTAGACCATCAGGTGGTTCGTCATAAACTTGTGGATATGGCGACTCGTCTTACCACTACACTGGCTTTATTGGAAGATACAGCATATCGTCTGGGGAAACCTGAACTGCAGGGCAATGAGTTGATTGCTCAAATCTGTATGCTAAAAAATGTGGCAACTCAGACCATGCAATTTTGTGCAGATGCAGCAGTACAAACTTTGGGTGGAATGGGATTTATGAGAGGAACGAAGTCTGAACGTATTTATCGCGATGTTAAAGTGAATATGATTGGCGGAGGCGCAGAAGAAATCATGAAAGATCTCGCCAGTCGTCAATTGGGTTATTAGAATTTGAGTAATTGGTTAAGATAGTATTGTATGGAAAATAAAGTGTCATAAAAATAATCAGGGAACAACAAAATATGGATCATTTAAATAACCCGATTTACTACACCGCTGAACATCGTGCATTTGCTGACAGTGTGAAGAAGTTTGTAGAAAAAGAAATTAGCCCTTATGTCAATGAATGGGATGAGGCGGAAAGTTTTCCACGAGAACTTTATCAAAAAGCTGCATCCATAGGACTACTAGGTTTAGGGTTTGATGAAGATCATGGAGGAATACCAGATGCAGATGCATTTCATGTGTTCCTTGCAGCAGTTGAAACAGCTAAAGCGGGTTCAGGCGGGGTACATATCTCACTGATGATTCATACCATTGGAACGCCTCCGATCCATTATTTTGCACAGCCTCATATTCGTGACCAAGTGATGCCACAAATTATTGCAGGTGAGAAAATTTCTGCGCTGGCAATCACTGAACCTACTGGCGGTTCAGATGTTGCTGCCTTACAAACTAAAGCGATACGAGATGGTGACTTTTATCTGCTCAGTGGTGAAAAAACCTTTATTACTTCAGGCATGCGAGCAGACTATTACACCGTTGCTGTAAGAACCAATCCAGAAATAAAAGGTGCCAATGGAATTTCGATGTTATTGGTGGATGCGCATAGTGAAGGTATTAGCAAATCTCCGTTAAAGAAAATGGGGTGGTGGGCTTCAGATACAGCACATTTGCATTTTGATCAGGTCAAAGTACCTGTAGAAAATCTTCTAGGAGAAGAAAACGCCGGTTTTAAAGTGATTATGAAAAACTTTAATATGGAGCGTTTTTGGTTAGCTTCTATGGCATATGGTTATGCGCTGGTATGTTATGAAGAAGCTTTACAGTGGTCGCAAGATCGAAAAACTTTTGGTAAACGCTTGGTTGATCATCAAGTGGTACGTCATAAATTGGTGGATATGGCAACGCGTTTAACCTATACACGTGCTCTGTTGGAAGACACAGCTTATCGTATGGGTAAAGCTGAATTACAGGGAAGTGATTTAATCGCACAGATTTGTATGTCGAAGAACGTTGCAACACAAAGCATGCAATTTTGTGCAGATGCTGCGGTACAGACGCTTGGTGGAATGGGCTTTATGCGCGGAACAAAGTCTGAGCGAATCTACCGTGAAGTGAAAGTTAATATGATTGGTGGTGGTGCAGAAGAAATCATGAAGGATTTGATCAGTAAACAGTTGGGGTTTTGATTTTTTGGCAAATTAAATGATCTGTTTATGATGATATGTCAAAGGAGAATCTCTTTTATTTTGGGATGATTTTTAAATGATTTCGAAGTTTAATTTTTCGTAAGTCAGGCGTTATTCTCCAACACAGCATGTAAGCTGAATTTCCACATGCCCAATAACAAATCGTCGTTGCATGAATGTCGAGGTTATCTTCTAAAAGCTGAAGAATTGTGTTCCATTGCTGATCTGAATCAAGCGTTTTAGAAGACTCCTCAAACGATTGTAAGATTGTTTCCATCAGTGCAAATTTTTCGTCTTCATTGAGTTCATTTGAAAGATAAGCATCTATAAATTCATCAATACGATTTGGGTCAGCAACCTCATATTCCCAATCTTGCATAAAAGCATCATAGGGTAAATTAAAGCGTTGAGCCAATGCGTGAATTGCCGAAGCGGTAATGTATCGTTGAGAGTATGTTTTAACCATTATTTTTTTATCGGTTTTATCATGAAAACAAAAGCTGAGTTATTTGGGATTTATAAAGATTAAAGTAATTGAAGTGGATAAAGGAACAGTATTTTGTCAGCGCTCATTCCAATCCTCATTTAGAATCGCCAATCGTTAAAAACTCTCCATTGTTGCCAAACCTATGAACATATTGTCAGAAAAATTCTTTTGATGTAAATCCTAAACGAGCAACAGTATTCATTTTAAGCCCATTTAAAAATGAATTATTAAACGATTAATCATTGATTAATGATAAAAAAATATTAAAAAAGACGAATTGCTTTAATAAAAAATAATGGTAGAGTTTTTTATCTGAAAATCGATAATAATTATCATTTGTGTATTGAAAATTATTTATAATCTTGCTCATTAAAAATAGCCGATTTGATTCGCAGCACATTGGCTTTCAAAACAAAAGGGATTCAAAATGCGCCATAAAGAATTAAGCCATAAGTACAAACAATCAGAGTTGGTGAAAATAATACAAAAGATCCTTTTGGGTACAATGTTAGGTCTATCACTTCAAGCTTATGCAGAAGATGAAAGTGAACAGTTACCGATTATTTCTGTCACAGCACAACAAGAATCTGATCCTCTTAAACAACATATTGAATCTGGTGCATTAGGTGATAAATCAATTTTGGATACGCCTTTTTCAATGACGGTTGTGGACAGTGAAGAAATTACAAAACGAGGCGCAAAATCGATTGGGCAAATTTTTGCCAATGATGCATCTGTTTACACACCAACAAATTCAGCAACTACAGATTGGTGGGGAACACAAATTCGTGGCTTAGGTGTAAGAAACTACTATGCTGATGATTATCCTGTTTTATTGTACTGGGGGGGTGACTTCCCTTTGGAAGCTGCGGATAGTGTTGTTGCATTAAAAGGTCTTACTGGTTTTATGTATGGTTTCGGTTCACCAGGTGGTGCAATCAGTTATAAGTTAAAACGTCCCAAGGCATTACCAGAAACTGTCATAGACGTAGGGTATCGTGATAAAAGCCTCTTTTCTGCATTTCTGGATACTAGCAATAAGCTAGATATGGCTGATTTAAATTATCGCTTGGTTATTGGTGGTGAAAAAGGTGAGGCTTATAATGCATCAGAAGCGAATCGTTTCGTTACTTCACTTGCACTTGATAAAAAGTTTAATGATCAATTCAGCTGGGAAGCTAATTTTGTTTATGAAAAGAATAAATTAAAAGATGAACCAATTCAGTTTTATCTCAATGGTTATGATGTTAAAAGTAGCTTCGGAAAATTGCCAAAAGTGACTTATGATTATGACAACTATAATGTTAATAACTCCTATTATGATACTGACACTTTTGTTGCAGCCACCGCCTTGAAATGGGCATTTAATGACGATTGGAATGCCAAATATCAGTTTGGTTATACAAGAAAAATTCATAAATCAAATAAGACTTTTGCCAACCTGTTAAATAAAGACGGTGACTATGAAGGGTCACTGTATAACTTTGCTGGTGCTTTAGAAAATTACTTTAATCAGATTATGGTAAATGGTGTATTCCATACAGGAAAAATTCAACATGATATTGTTATGGGAGGAGGGGTACTAAAGACCAATGAAAGATGGTCTGATTTTGTATATGGAGATAGTGATAAAAATGGTGATGGCATTCCAGATGGAGATGGAAGCTTTACAGGTAATATTTATCAGAAGCAAAATTATAGGATTACTCGAATTCCAGATTTTACGCTTAATCCTCAAAATGGTGGGGAAACCCAAACATATGGATTTTTGAGTGATACTCTCAATTTCAATGACCAATGGCAAGCTATATTAGGTGCGCGTTATACTTATTATGATTTGGAAAAGACTTATAGTACAAAAGAAGTCACACCAACCTTCGCTGTTATTTATAAACCATTAGCAGATACAACAATTTATGCGAGTTATGTAGAAGGCCTTGAAGCAGGTTCAAGAGTTGCAGCGCCTTATGCGAATGCTGGTGAAATACTCAACGCCACGGTGAGCAAGCAATATGAAGCAGGATTTAAGTACGATTTGAATAATCTGAGTATCACTTCTGCTTTATTCCAAATTGAACGCGTAGAAGCGATTGATAGTATTAGAAATGGTTTAAAATACTTAAAACAAGATGGTTTAACGACGTATAAGGGACTTGAGTTTAGCGGTAAATATAAACCTACGGATGATTGGAAACTTGGATTAAGTTTAATTTATTTAGATGCCAGTATTGATAAAGTCTCTGATGAAAATAAAGCAATTGAGGGCAATACACCAAGCTACGCAGCAAAATGGCAAGCAGTGACAGATGTAGAATATACACTGCCAACAATTGATGGTTTGAGTTTACACGCGAATGTACGTTATAACGGATCATCTTTTATCACTAATATAAATGATATGAAAGTTCCCGCCTATACACTGGTAAATGCAGGATTATCTTACAAATTTAAATTAAACAACCACGATGCAATGATTAACGGCAATATTAATAATCTTTTTAATAAAAAGTACTGGGCTGCTGGTGGTTGGGGAGCAGGCAATATGAGTGAAGCCATAAATGGCTCATTGACTTTAAGTGTGAAGTGGTAAGTCGTGGATTTATGATTTGAATTTAATCTGGCAAGCATTTGAATATTGTCAGATTAAATTTGAGATTTATTTAAAAATTTTTAAATAATGAAAAAATATAATATTCATTTCAAAGCCATATTTAAAACAGTTTCAGTCAATTCATCCATCGTCATTTTACCGTTGGGCTTATACCACGTCACTGTCCAAGCAATTGCACCACCCAATAAACGACGCCAAATAAAAGCATCATGTTGGACTTTATTGAGTTCACGTAGCTTTTCAATCACAGTCAGCCAAATGTCTTCATAAGCATTGCGAAGTTTAAGCAACTCATCTTGTCTTGATTTAGATAAAGCAAACCATTCATAAACCAGAACAGCCATCGCTGAACCTGTATCACCGCTAATAGAGATCAGTTCGGCTTTGATTAAGTGTTTCAATTGTTGCTCAGGATCATCTGATATTTGAATCGCATCCAACAGGCGAGCATGATTATAAATAATGGTCTGTTGCATTACATGAGCAAGAATATCATCCTTACTTTTAAAATGATGGAACAAGCTACCTGATTGAATTCCAATAAAATTGGCTAACTCACGCACAGTTGTTTTGGCATAGCCTTGTTTGTGAAAAAGGTAGGCAGCACCCAGCAATAAACGACCTCTAGCGCTGTCATCAAAACAAGCGATGGGTTGAATATCATTGATTGAATTAGCGATCATCGGATCATTTATTTCCATAAAGTTAAGCCATTTTTTTATTGTTTGAAATGCGTTTTAACACATTTGCCAATTCAGGATAACATTTTGCACTTTACAAACCAAGCGCTTGCTTGGTAAATTGATGTATAAATTTTATTCAGAACAATCAAAACAA
>WNDP01000013.1 GCA_009912575.1 Acinetobacter bereziniae | reverse complement strand
TCGACCATGTTTGCCTTTGGGGGGAGCGTACCATTGGGTTTTTGGATCAAACCAAATTGTTAAATTACCACGATTGATCAAAGCACGATTGTAGGATGACCAATTTGTTGTACGATAAATTTTAGGTATAGGCTTATTCATCTGAGAATTATATTGCTGAGTAAGCCTTAAGAGGTAGGTTTATGCAACAAAGCCCAAATAAAGTAGAAAATTTAACATGAACACATTTAACAAAACAAACATATGAACATATATTCATATTTAAATAATTTAATGTATCGAGGTCCTTATGGGACATCAACATCATCATAACAGCCATAGTGACCATAACCATACGCATGCCCCTGAAGCGAATGGTGGAAATGAAAGAAAAATTCTCATTTCATTTTTTATTATTTTCAGTTTTATGCTGATCGAAGCTGCCGGGGGAATCATCTCTGGTTCATTGGCACTTCTGGCTGATGCTGGTCATATGATGACTGATGCACTTGCATTAGGCTTGGCATATGCTGCATTCCGCTTTGGTCGACGTACCGCAGATAAATCCCGTACTTTTGGCTATATGCGCTTTGAAGTGATTGCAGGACTGATTAATTCATTGACACTGTTTGGGATTGTAGGCTGGATCGTCTATGAAGCGATTGTACGCTTTCAATCACCTCAACCCGTTCTAGCGGGACCAATGTTTGTTGTGGCAATTATCGGGATGTTGGTGAATATCTTTGTTCTATGGTATCTCACTCGAAATGATACAGACCATGTCAATATCAAAGGCGCAATTTTGCATGTGATGGGTGATTTATTGGGTTCTGTTGCTGCAATTATCGCTGCGATCGTGATTTGGTACTCAGGTTGGACCCCGATTGATCCTATATTGTCTGTTCTTGTTTCATTACTTGTATTGCGTAGCGCATGGGCATTGTTTAAACAAACCATTCACATCCTATTAGAAGGTGCTCCTGCAAATGCCAATACAACCGATATCACCACTCACTTGCTCAAATCCGTTCAAGGCATCAAAAAAATTAGCCATATCCATGTCTGGATGATCACATCTGGAAGAGCTATGGCAACACTGCATGTTCAACCCGAAGCCTATGTTGATATCAAAGCATTAACTCAACAGATTGAGCATGAATTAAAAACCCAATTTGATATTGAACACCCTACTGTTGCCATTGATTGGCAGGGTGATAGTACCTGTAGTCTAGAAAAACCAGTGAAGATTGACCCACATGCTGGACATAGTCACTAAGCTCAGCATCAATCAACGATAAAAACGCCACAAGGGAATTTACATTAAGCTTGTGGCGTTAATGTTCAAACTTTAGGATCTATGTTTTGAAGAGTCTGTGTTTATTATTAACGTTTAAATCTAACTCAAAAATATGAATAAAAATAAAGATTCAAATTAATAAAACACATTCTAATGCCATTTAAGAAAACTCGCATAATACAGCCAATCTGTTAAAAACCCATACAGCAAATATTATCTTTAAATCAACAAAATCAATGTGATAAATATATTTTTTAATGATGTAAAGCTTGCAAAGCCACCCTTTACATCTAAAGTTTAAATCAATTTGCGTAGACGATGTTTCACTTTTTAGAGATGAAAAGATAAAAATAATCTTTCGTACCTTTTCATTTATATTAAGTTAATCATATTGATCGGTATAATTTTCTAAAAACTAGAATACCAACATTAACCACACTGCTCTTCTGCAATATGTTTTGCCATATCAGACAAAACATGGCTCACATGTGTATCTGCAATTTCATACAAGACTTGCTTCGCCTGACGTTCACTTTTAACCAATCGTGCAGAACGTAATAAACGTAAATGGTGGCTGACCAAGGATTGAGACAAGTCCAGTGCCTCACAAATATCACCTACAGGGCTAGGTCCACGCATACAGAACATAAGAATTCTCAGACGTGACGCATCACCTAAAAGCCGAAAAGTTTCAGCCAGAATAATAATGTCATCCTGTGATATTTCTGTTGAACCTTCTTTAACGCTCATATCTCTATCATTGTTCATCATTTATCGTCATTAAAGATTCTACTCTTGTGCTTCTCATCAGGACAAGACTTAATCTCTAGAAAAGTATCCTCTGAGATGTTCTCTGTACACAACACTGATTAAGATTGGTTCAGTTGCAGTTTTAGCCGCTTACCACAAGCGATAATGGTTTTTCGATCAGCATCAATTGCTCCATGTGCAATGGCGATGACACGCATTTGCAGAGTAATATCATAATGAGGATAAGATGCTGAACGATGAAATAAGCGTTCATCTATGCCTAAGTGATGTGCAAATTGATGTAATTCCTCAAGCGTATCTGCCATGAGATGACACCATTCTTTACCTTTAAAGGGCACTTTTGCACGATCGACATAAATGCTCATAGCAATATTTATTTCCCATATTTCAGATTGATTATCAGATGAAAAACATCAATGATTGAACATCGCATCAAATCATAATAAGCCATCATTTTACGATAAAAACATCATGAAAATTTACCAAGCCTCAGTACTCCATACAAGGCAGCTTCATCATCTTGGCAATATTACATATCGCCAGCATTTTAGTGACATTTGGTCTGAACAAGGATTACAGAGTTTTCTCAACCAAGACTTCAGTATGGACAGCCTGTCTCTATCTCTAACCGATCCTCAGCAAATTTGGATCTTGATTGAAAATGAACATTCACAATTGATCGGTTATGCCAAACTCAATCTTAATCAATACCAGCCAGATTTAAAGTGTATCGGTATGGAATTGCAGAAAATTTATTTACTCAAAGAGGTTATCGGAAAACATGTCGCCACAAATTTAATGCAATATATTATTGAGATTGCCAATCAGAATAAACAAGCCTATATCTTCTTGGAAGTATTAAAAACCAATGTACGCGCAAAAAAATTCTATCAAAAATTTGCTTTTACAGAACAATTAAGCCTCGACTTTAAAACTGATTTATATGATATTGGCATGGATTTAATGCAGCTCGAATTAAACCCAAGATGACCAAAAAATATCTGATCAGTGCATGTCTTGTCGGTGAAAATGTCCGTTATGATGCTCAAAACTGTTTACACCATAAACTTAAACAGTTACTCGACAATCAACAAGCTGTAGTGATTTGCCCGGAAGTCTCAGGCGGTTTAAGTATACCTCGACCAGCTGCTGAAATTGTGGGTGGTGATGGTTATACTGTTTTACTGGGGCAAGCTAAAGTGCAAGATGCCAATGGCGACGATGTTTCTTCTGCATTTATTCAGGGTGCAGAAAAAACACTTAAACTTGTACAACAACATCAAGTTACACACATTGTTTTAAAAGCCAATAGCCCTTCCTGCGGTTCAAGTATGATTTATGATGGTTCATTCTCTGGGCAAAAAGTGCAAGGCAAAGGTGTCACAACAGCCCTATTGGAACAACATGGATTTGTTGTACTGACTGAAGATGAGTTTTTAAAACAACTCGATAGTGAATAAATCACTGTAAAAAAAATTCAGCGCTCTAAATGAGCGCTAAAGTTGTACGGTATTAGGGTTTATTTTCTGGCATTTTATCCGCTTTCGCTGCCCAATATGTGGCTAAGATTGGACCTGAAATATTATGCCATAAACTGAAAATTGCGCTGGGAACTGCAGTCACAGGAGACGCAGCAAAATGAATCGCAGCCAAGGTTACTCCTAAGCCTGAGTTTTGCATACCCACCTCAATCGCAACAGCTTTGGAATCTGGGTAAGATAAATTGAATAAACGGCTTGCCCAATAGCCCAATAAAAAACCCAAACCATTGTGCAAAATCACCACACCAAGAATCAGCAATCCTGATTGCAAAATAGACGCTTTACTGGCAGCAATGATTGCTGCAACGATAACGACAATCGCAATCACAGAGACCAATGGCATCACTTGGATATACTGCTCAGTTTTTTGTTTAAACACACTTCTTAAGACCACACCCAAGATAATGGGGAAGATTACCACTTTAAGGATATCTATAAACATTGAACCCGCATCAATGGGTATCCACTGGCTTGCCAAAACATAGAATATTGCAGGGGTCAAAACCGGTGCAAGAAATGTTGAAACCGAGGTACACGTGACAGATAAAGCGGTATTGCCTTTTGCCATATAAGTAATGACATTGGATGCAGTTCCTCCCGGACAACATCCAACAAGGATCACACCCACAGCAATTTCAGGCGGTAAATTGAAAATTTTACAGAGAAAAAAAGCCACGCTCGGCATCACCACAAAATGAGCAACTACACCGGTCACCACAGCTTTAGGATTTGACAGTACATTTTTAAACTCTTCGACCGTCATGGTCATTCCCATCCCTAGCATAATGATGCCAAGAACCCATGGAATATAAGCTTTCATCCATACAAATGCATCTGGAAAGCATAATGCAATGAATGCAAATACAAGGACCCAAAGCGCAAAAGTTTTTTGCACAAACTGACTAAAGCGTAAAATTGCTGACATTTTCCCTACCCAAATAGGTTTAAAATCAAGGCTTATCTTAAAGCATGTCGTGTAAATCAGTATCACTTTTCTCAAAAGCTCAGATTTATGCGACCCTTTATGAATTAGATCAATCAAGAATCTCTTTTGAAACTATACGCTTTACACCAACAGCCAGCATTTCTTGCCACGCATGTTGTAATGAACCTTGTAAGTCAATTGCTTTGGTCGCATCTGAAATCACAAACGTTTTAAATCCTAGTTTGGCCGCATCCATCGCAGTCCATGCCACACAAAAATCTGTTGCTATTCCAACAATATAGACTGTATCTATTTCTCTCGCTTTAAGATAACCCGCCAAACCCGTGGTGGTTTTATGATCTGCTTCCATGAAAGCAGAATAACTGTCAATTTGAGTGCGAAAACCTTTACGAATAATCAATTGCGCAGTAGGAATATCTAAATCAGGATGAAATTCTGCATCTAATGTGCCTTGTACACAGTGAGATGGCCACAAGACTTGCGGACCATAGTCTAATCGAATGACATCATACGCTTTATGTTGGGGATGATGTTCAACGAAGGAAATATGGTCTGCTGGATGCCAATCTTGAGTCAGTACAATATTATTGAAATGCTTTGCCAATTGATTAATGGTTGGAATGATCTGCTCAGCATGGGCAACGGCTAAGTTACCACCTGAAGTAAAACCATTTTGTACATCTACAACAATCAAGACACTACGCTCATTTTGTGGCATTTCCCTATCCTTCTACTTGCCCAATCTCTACTATTTTAATCATTAATAGACAACTATTTGATGACCCAACATACAATAAAAAGGCTTAGATTTGCGAGCTTATTGTCAAAATCACTTCGACTATTTTAAGACTGAATCAATGTATCTCAAGACCTTGGAATCTTTACCCAGTGACGTATCCATTGCTAGAGCACAGTAGCTTAGGCCAACAGCATGATCCATTTTTAATAAGGCTTGGTCTTGCCAAAGCAATGTGGACAATGCCACTGGACAGTGTGGAAATCAGTCTAGGGAATTCAGCCAAAAACAAACAACGATTAAAGCCATCTATAAGATGCTTTCAAATTTTATTGTTTGAAACTTGGTTTGGTTTAAATTTCATGCAGCCCAATATATAAAAACCATCAGTATTTTTGCCACAAGAAAATCTCAAAAAGAAACGTTATTCAACTGAAATGTGAATGATTTGTTGCTTTTGTTAAAGAATTTCCATGCTTTGACTAAAGCATATTGTTCTGTCACGCTGAATCAGTCATAATTTGCATAAGCATTATGCAATCTTTAGAATGATTGCTTTTCGCTCAAATCAAAATACTGCAACCATCCCAATCCTTGTTTACTCAAACGCATGTGGATGGAAAAATAGGATATTTTTTTAAAATGACTCAGCAAGCACAGACCATTCAAGGCTCAATTGTCGCAATCGTCACCCCTATGTTTGAAGATGGCAGCGTAGATTGGAAGGGTCTCGAGAAGCTCGTTGAGTGGCACATAGAACAAGGCACTAATAGTATTGTTGCTGTCGGCACAACTGGTGAAGCATCTACTCTTAGCATGGCAGAGCACACAGAAGTAATTAAAGAAATTATCCGTGTAGCCAATAAACGTATTCCAATTATTGCCGGTACTGGTGCAAACTCGACACACGAAGCGATTGAACTCACCAAAGAAGCCAAACAGCTCGGCGCAGATGCCGCACTTTTAGTGACGCCTTATTATAACAAGCCAACGCAAGAAGGTTTATTTCAACATTATAAGGCCGTTGCAGATGCTGTTGATTTACCGATCATTCTTTACAATGTACCTGGTCGTACAGGCGTAGATTTGCATAATGATACAGCCATTCGTCTGGCTGATATTCCTCAAATTGTAGGAATTAAAGATGCAACAGGCGATGTACCTCGTGGTAAAGCATTGATTGATGGCTTAGAACGCAAACACATGCTGGTGTATTCTGGTGATGATGCTACGGCCAATGAACTCATGCAACTCGGTGCAAAGGGTAATATCTCTGTGACTGCCAACATTGCACCTAAAATCATGAGCGAACTTTGTGCGGCTGCACTTGCTGGCGATGCGGCAACGGCTAAAGTTAAAGACGACCAAGTTGCAAAATTAAACAATATTCTATTTTGCGAATCGAACCCAATTCCAGTGAAATGGGCACTTCATGAAATGGAATTAATTGGTACAGGTATTCGCTTACCATTAACTCCACTTGCAGAAAAATACCGTGCACCTCTGCGTGAAGAACTCAAAGCAGTAGGTCTCATTTAATAAGAGCTTAGTATTATGCAATTACGTTTAGGTTTAACTCTTGCCATTTCAGCTTTAAGTTTGGCGGGTTGTAGTTCCATTGGGATTAACAATGGTTCTTTAGATTATAAGAATACGACCGCAGTAGAGCCACTTAAGTACCCTGAAGGTTCAACAGTTAGACCTGCAACGCCAATGTATCCAGCTCCTATTGTTGATCCTTTGGCCCTTCAGCATGCGCCAAAATTTGAGAATAAAAGAGGGAATCGTTATGACGTCCCTCGCCCAGAAGTTGCTCAAGTCAACAACTCAACAGATGAAAGTGCAACCAGTACTGAAGCTGTGGGCAGACCTCAAATTTTAACTGACGGAAATGGCAATCCATTGATCAAAATTGATGGAAATTCTGCTACAATTTGGCAGTACGCACTTGCCACCCTCAGTAGTCTAAACTATAAGCTTATCGGTCAAAGCAAAAATGCCAATGAGGCAACTGTGAAGATCGATAATTCAACTTATATACTTCGACTCACATCCGTAGGGCCAAGCAACACACTCGCTGTGTTTAACGCCGATAATAGTTTTGCAGATAAAGACAAAGCTGCAGAATTGTTAACCCAGATTTACCAAAACTGGCCAGCCTAGTCGTTCTAGGCAATTTTTTTTGCAAAAGGTTCCCCCATGTTAAAACAAACCTTGCTCTATACTGGTAAAGCGAAATCTGTTTATGAAACAGATAGCGCGGATCATCTAATTCTAGTTTTCCGTGATGATGCATCTGCATTCAATGGCGAAAAAATAGAGCAACTAGATCGTAAAGGTAAGGTGAACAACCGTTTTAATGCCTTTATCATGGAAAAATTGGCTGCAGCGGGTATTGAAACTCATTTTGAAAAACTTCTTTCTCCAACTGAAGTTTTGGTTAAAAAATTGCAAATGATCCCTGTAGAGTGCGTTATGCGTAACTATGCAGCAGGTTCATTATGCCGTCGTTTAGGTGTTGAAGAAGGTCTTGAACTTGTTCCACCAACTTTTGAATTGTTCTTCAAAGATGACGCTTTAGGCGATCCTATGGTGAATGAGTCTCAAGCAATTGCTTTAGGTTGGGCAAATGCAGAACAACTTGCTCAAATGAAAGAATTGACTCAAAAAGTGAATGTTGTTCTAAAAGATTTATTTGCTCAAGGCAACATGCTTCTTGTTGATTTCAAACTTGAATTTGGTGTGTTCCATGACCGTATTGTTTTAGGTGATGAATTCTCTCCAGACGGTTGCCGTTTATGGGATAAAGACACTAAGAAAAAACTCGATAAAGACCGTTTCCGCCAAGGCTTAGGTGGTGTGGTTGAAGCATATGAAGAAGTTGCTACACGTATTGGTGTTGATCTTTCAGATCTTTAATATCAGTGATGTCGCGATAAAAAAGCCGAGTTATTGATAAACTCGGCTTTTTTTATTTGTATTAGTTTCGACTTGATATGCGCTTAAGATTCGATTTTTTCCAACAGATAATCATATAAATTTTCACCTGTTTTTTGCTTAAAGCGATTTTTAAAAAGTGGTTGCAAAAACTCAGGATTAATCTGTGCGAAGCTAATTTCCTCAAAATCTTCATCAAATGAATCTGCATATTGAATCATTACAATGATTTCTTCGTCTTGATGATTTCTTAATTTTCCTGCGTGTCTTAAATCTTGCAATGCTTGAATAATGGTATTTTGATAATGCTCTCTTAAAGCAACATATTGTTCATCGGTGCATTGTTCACCTAAAGCCTCATACAGCGCCATGATTGCATCATGAGTCTTGTTATTGGCAATGCTTGAATACGGCCATTCAGAAATCCACCATGCTTCATAAACATCTTCAAATGCTTTTAAGCCTTCTATAGTGCATCCCACATAGAAGAAGCCACATAAATCTTCAACCATCCCCAAACCAAGCGCACACAAGTACTGATCTTGTGTTTGCTGTTGAATTTCAGTCAAAGCATCTTGAATATCTTGATAAATAACTGAATATAAATGATCTTCTCTCATAATACTGTTCTTATGTGCTCAAGTTTAAGATCAGAGTTTACGCTCAAAGCACAAATTTTGTATATCTATCCTTCGACTAAAAAACTAACTTAGCTTCAACATTTTCTTAAAAGAGAAAGTTCAAAGATTAGAGCTTGACCTTACAACTATGGTAAGGTTTATATTAATTTTAAATCTTCTTGAAACAGGTGAGATATGGAATTTTATATTGAAAATATGACCTGTGGTGGTTGCGCGCGTGGTGTAACCAAAGCAGTCCAGTCTGTAGATGCAAATGCAAAAGTAATCGCTGATCCACCAAATCGCAGTGTTAAAGTCGAAACTGCTGCAACCCAACAACAAGTTGCAGACGCCTTATCAGAAGCAGGCTTTCCTCCACGATAAGTAGATGATATCGATATACTCAGGGCCGTCATCATGATGGCCCTTTTATAATTTAATAAACACTAAAAAAATAAATATTTAATCTCAACATGGATGATCAAACCTTAGTTGTTCTTGCAATATAGCGCAATACAAGTCTTTAAATAACAAGACACTTTGCAGATTTTGTTCTATTGATATTTTTATAAGTTGTTTTCTAAATCCGCTCAAGCTCACTATGATCACTACAAATAGTTACAAAAAGAGCTTTAAAATAGAGTTATGCGTACATTATCAAAACAATTTTCATTCAGCTTCACCGCCAGTTTGGTCTTGGCCTTACTGTACTCACAAGCACATGCTGAAGAACAACCAAATACTTCATCCGAAGTCAAAACATTAGATACGATCGTTGTTACTGGGACTCGCTCATTAAAGCGTTCTAAGACCGATTCCTTACAACCGATAGATGTTATTAGTGCTCAAGAACTCACTGAACGAACTGGATCCAGTGAATTAGGTACAGCACTGAGTAAAATTATTCCTTCAATCAATTTTCCCCGCCCCACTGTCGTTGATGGAACAGAACTCGTTCGACCTGTACAACTGAAAGGGCTCTCTTCAGATCAAGTTTTAGTATTGGTAAATGGTAAACGTCGTCATACGGGTGCTTTTATTAACTTGGGTGGAACAATTGGCCGGGGTTCAGCACCCACAGATCTAAATGCAATACCTGTTTCTGCGATCAGTCGTATTGAAGTCCTCAGAGAAGGGGCTTCAGCACGTTATGGTTCAGATGCAATTGCAGGTGTCGTCAATATTATCTTAAAGTCCCGATCCTAAGACGGGTGAAGCGGGTATACGTTACGGCATTTATGATAAAGGTGACGGTGAACAAAAGCAGTCTTATGTTTCTGGAGGAACTCGACTTGGTGATTATGGTTATGCCATTTTTTCTGGCGAGTGGCAGGACAATCAAGCAACCAATCGTGCTGGTTTAGACTTACGTGACCCAAATGCAACCACTTATGGACAGAGAACATTCCAGTTTGGTGATCCAAAATCAGATGAAGTGAAAGCCTCTTTCAATGCTGGCTTTGATCTTAGTGATGCAGTAGAATTGTATGGTTTCTCCACCTATAGCCATCGAAATGCTGTGAAACGGCTGGGTTTTATCGCTTAAGTGATGCTTCCAACAATATTCCCACATTATTTCCGAATGGCTTTACCTCTGATCCGAGGTCAATTAGATGACTTTAGTGCTGTTGCAGGTCTACGAGGAGAAGCGGCAGATTGGCGTTATGATGTTTCTGCAAATTATGGTTTGAATCAATATGATGTAAATACCCGAACCATCAATGTTGATCTGTACAAAGATACAGGGGCAACACCTAACTCATTTCATAATGGTAAGCTGAAAAATAGCCAGTCGGTTTTTAATATTGATCTATCCAAAGAGTATGATATATCTGCATTTGCAAGCCCTTTGAATATTGCATTTGGTGCCCAGTATTTGAACCAACAATATCAAATTAAAGCAGGAGATCCAGGTTCTTATTATAAAAGCGGATCTTCAGGTTTATCTGGTTTCCGTCAAGCTGATGCAGGCAAATGGACGCGTGACAGTTATGCAGGATATTTAGATTTAGAAACGGATATTACCCAAAAGCTTTCTGCTTCTACCGCATATCGTTATGAGAAATATGATGATTTTGGTGATACCAATAACGCTTCGCTTTCCTTACGTTATAAACTTTTACCTCAAGTTGCTGTACGTGGTTCAGTTTCGACAGGTTTTCGAGCACCAAGTCTGGCACAACAATATTTTACCCAAACCTCCTCTCAACTGGTCAATGGGCAATTCGTTGAAGCAGGCACATTCCCTAGCTCGTCTCAAGTTGCGCAATTGCTCGGTGCTGAGGATTTAAAAGCTGAAAAATCGAAAAACTACAGTCTTGGCTTTGTGTTTACCCCAACTTCAAATCTGTATGTGACTTTAGATGCCTATCAAATCGATATAGATGATCGTATTAGCTTGTCTTCGAATATCAATGCCAGCAGCCCAGCTGTACGTGATTATCTGATCTCAAAAGGCATCACCAATACCAACTTCAGTACTGTCCGTTTTTTCAATAATGCCAGTGATACGCGCACTCGTGGCGTTGATTTGGTTGCAAACTACCAATGGCAGAACCTGCCTTATGGAGAGCTAACGACATCTTTGGCTTATAACTTTAATCGCAATGAAGTCACCAATGTGGATAAAAATCCTGAAATTTTAAATGCATTGGGTGTCAATTTGACACGCTTAGACCGTCGTGAACAATATGGTTTATTGGCAGGTAGCACACCTGAACATAAATTCAGTTTAGCCAATGATTATAAAATTGGAAATTTTGGTATTAACACCAATATCACGCGTTACGGAAGCTTCGAAACTTTTAGTAACTCTCTGGTTCAGCCAGTGATCAGAAATTCTCTGCAAAATGGCTTTTGGACTTAGCCCTAAGCTATCAATTGAAAGCTTGGAAATTTACCTTTGGCGGTGACAACATTACCAATGTTTATCCAGATAAAGATGTTTATGACATCAACAAACCAACGGGTGGAAGCCTACAGTACAGTCAGTTCTCGCCTTTTGGCTTTAATGGTGCATTCTATTACGGCAAAATTAATTATAAATGGTGAGCTTATAGCCCATAACGAACATCGAACCGAGTGAAATCACTCGGTTTTTTTGATGATTGCTGGTTTTGAGCATAGCCAAATATCGCTAAGATTGAATTACGGATAAACTTGTTCTAAGAAAGCTATAATCAAAGCATCTAATCATTCATCATATTGATTTTATTGATCAAGACAAATTATATTTTACGGTATGCATTTTTCAATAAATTGACGATATACTCAAAATCAATAATATTCAGATTTCATCCAACATGATAAGAAAAGTTTATGCTTGTATCCTATTATTAAGCATTTTAGTCCCCGCACATGCACAAGAATTAAGTTGCCAACAGGACTACCCTAAAATCATCGCCCCCGACCTAGAGCACTTAGGGCAAGATTTAAAAAATAATGATTATTCTTTTATGCAACAAAAGACCCATCCTTCTTTAATCAACTATGTCGGTGGGCCAGAAAATTACCAAAAGCTTCTCACGTATGCACAAAATATCTTTGCTCAATCAAACTTAGAAATTCAACAAGTCGAGTCCAGCCCACCACTATATAGTTATATTGTCGAGCAAGAAGAAATCTGCTTTGTACCCAAAACGATCACCATGAAGCTGACAGGCAAAACCATAAAAGCACCTCCTTCTTTTATGGTCGCCATTCGCTCACGACATTCACATCAATGGACTTACTTAGATGGTTCGGGACTTCAGAAAAACCCCAAAATGCTTTTTATCCTTTTTCCAAATTTTCCCAAAGATGTAAAAGTACCGTTTAAAACCAACACAACGCCATAACTTATTTCACAACAACTTTTACAGGTGAAGAAAAAATTTGATAATTGTTTTGTGGATCAATCTGGTATTTATAACCTGCTAAAACATATGCAGTTCCCTGTTCAGTAAACTGCAATTGTCCATTTTTCAACTCATATTTTGGAGCGCCTGCTAAAACCACAAAATTGTTCACTTGCAGTGTATTTTTTCTCCATCTTGTTGAGTGGTTTGCGCATCAATTACAACAGGTTGCCCCACTTTGGCTTGAATATTTTTCGGCGCTTGTATATCCACCACATATTTAGAATAAAGCTGTGTTGAATTGGTGGTGATCCCATAGGTTCCTGCAATATATAGCTTCTTAAATGTGTCATCATTTAATGCCCAAGGCCAAAAGCTGATACCACGATGTTTTGTCACATCTAAAATATTGATCAGATCATTGCGATAGGCAGGGTTATAACTTGAATTATACTTTTGCACATCAGCGTTGATTTGTTTTGCATTGACTAAAGTATTTGAGCTGTTTGGCATATTTCCAACAAATGTACCTCGGGGAATCTCAGCCATCTGAGTTTGTGCTCGTAGGATTTGATCGGTATTAAACGATGTCGTGACCACTTGGCTTTCCACTTGATACTTTTTAATTTCATCCTGCATTTTTGCCACCAACGCTGGGTTGGAACTTTTCATTTCAATCATCAGTACAAAATTTGGATGCTGTTTAAAAGCGCTAAAGTACTCAGCAAGGGTGGGTATTTTATAACCTTTTGCCTTAGATTTTAATTGTTGAACCTGCGCAAGAGTCATGTCCTCAATTTTTCCTGTTGAACGTGTAGTACGATCAACGGTTGCATCATGCTTAACAACAAGATGCTGATCTTTAGTTAAATAAATATCATTTTCAACAATGTCTGCACCCAAAGCGACTGCATGTTTGGCACTTTCTAAAGTATTTTCATCCTCTAAACTAGGGACACCCCGATGCCCTATAATAAAAGGTTTACGCAATAAAGTATTTTTCGGGAATTGTTTTAATATACTCGAAAAAACGGTGCTTTGCGCGGTGATAACGCTAACGCCATTTACACCTGTGGTCAATACCCGAGCAACATCCTGTGCCTCAACAGCCGACGTATCGACCCAAACAGTCATCAGATGGCGTTGGATAAAACTAATCGATGCTTTCTCTCTCAGGCTTTGAGGAACCACGACAATTCGTGCATAAGCTTGATTGCTACGGCGGATAATTTCAACCAGATCTTGATGGCGATCTTGAAGATTTTCTCGACTTAAATCCAATGCTGTTCGAACCATCGGTATAATTTGATGTGCAGATTTAAGCAGGTCATCACTTTTCGACAACACAGTAATATCACTAATATCCTGAGATTTAGACAGTAATTTTAATGCTTCAATACTTTTAGGGTCTTTAATCTCTAACACAGGAATAGTTTTACGCTGAGGATTGGATAAATAATGTTGTAAGGTTTCGACCACTTGCCCAGTTTGATCTAGTAAATTTAACTTTGCATCTAATTGATAATATTGTTGATTACTTGAATTTAATGCACTATTTGGGTGTTTTATTTTTTGAATAATGGTGGGTGCTAAAGCCACATTAGTTTGAATTTCTTGTACTTGCGTAACTTTATTATAAGTAAGCTCAGGTAAGGCACTGAGCTGTTCAGACACTTGAATATTTTTAATTTTTAAAACAATACCTGAAGCGGAAAAACCAATGCCGCCTTTTGTAGATTCTTGGTCAAGTTCTACATCCTGCATTAACTGGTGGTTCAAATAGTGTTGAACCCGTTGCCCTGATACCACTACACTGGCGGTATACCATTGATTCGCTTTAATGTTTTCATAAAACCCTTTGATTTGATTAACTTCCCATTGTGCATTAGCTTTATGACGACCAAATTCAGTGCCATTTTTCGCTGTAGTATCTGCCCTTAAGGTAAATTGGTAGTAACTGCTTGGCACCACACCCTGCGTTTCTGTGACATCATAAATCACGCTTCCCCAACGAGAAGCATTTAATGGCTGATCTAAAGTAAAATTAAAATTTATTTTATAATTTTTATATTTTTCAAATCCTTGAGGTAACAAAATTGTGGTTGGGCTCATTGCATTTGCCCGTCCATCAATATTTAATACGCCATTTTCGATATAAATATGACCTGGATTATTTCCTGGAATACGCCAACTTTGAGGAATTGTATCTTCCTGAGCGAAGTTCAGTTGATACAACATTCTAGATTTTGGAGGAGTAATTTTAGGCTGAGTTTTTGCCGAAATTTTTGTTGTCAATTCAGCATAACTGAGCATAGGTAAAGCAATTAAAACAGCACAAGACAAAACAGAAAGTTTCATAAAATTTCTAGCGCATTTAAAACGTATTTTGAGCAAGCTACATTTTAAAGGCATCAGCCTAATTTAAATTTTGCTGATATTTTAAACCTTTATCTGTCATAGATCAGCTACTTTAAAACAAGCATTCACATTATTGTTGCTGCTGTTCCTGTTGCCAACGGTGTTGTTGTAAACACTCGCCCTCTACCTCACGTTTATTTCTCGCAGACTCATACAATTTTGTCCCTTTTAACTCAGGTGGCAAATAGTCTTGCAACACAAAATGTTCTGGATAATTGTGCGGATAGAGATAATCTACACCATAGCCCTGTTGCTTCATTAACTTGGTTGGTGCGTTACGTAAATGTAAAGGTACAGGTAAATTCGAGGTTTTCTCAGCCAACTCTAATGCTTTATTAATGGCTAAATAGGTGCTATTGCTTTTGGCACTAGTTGCCAAATAAACGGCACATTGCCCTAAAATAATTCGACATTCAGGCATTCCAATGGCCTGAACCGAACGGAAACACTCTCCTGCCAACAACAACGCATTGGGATTTGAATTACCAATATCTTCTGACGCAGCAATCAACATACGACGGGCAATGAAAACAGGATCTTCTCCACCTTTTAACATTCGTGCCATCCAATACAATGCTGCATCGGGATCACTACCACGGATCGACTTAATAAACGCAGAGACAAGATCATAATGCTGTTCACCAGGCTTGTCATAGCGTGCGATATTCTGTTGGGCAACTTTGACGACGATGGCGTTGGTCACAATATTTTCAATATCGGACTCAAAAGTACTGGCAATCAGGTCAATTAAGTTTAGCGCCTTACGTGCATCACCTGCTGCAAATTGAATTAAGGCATCAAATTCTTCAATCTGAATATGTCGCTCTTGTAAAAACTTATCCTGTTGAATCGCACGTAAAATCAGTTCTTGAATTGCCTCATTACTGAGTGCATTCAAGGTATACACCTGACAACGTGAGAGTAAGGCACTATTCACTTCAAATGAGGGATTTTCTGTTGTCGCCCCTATTAGCGTAATTTTACCTTTTTCAACAGCATTCAATAATGCATCTTGCTGTGATTTATTAAAACGATGGATTTCGTCAATAAACACCACAGGTTTTAATAAATCACCACTTTCAGCAATCACTTCACGAAGTTCTTTCACGCCTGTGTTTAACGCAGATAAGCTAACAAATGTGCGATCTACCGCTTGCGCCAACAGCAAAGCAATCGTGGTTTTTCCAACACCAGGCGGCCCCCAGAAAATAATCGAAGGCAAATGCCCTTGATCAATCATTTGACGTAATGGTGCCTCAGCACCAAGCAGATGATCTTGTCCGATAATTTCAGACAAATCACGTGGACGTAAACGTTCTGGAAGCGGAATCTGAGTGTCTGACATACTACTTTTTAATTGATGAATGCTGAGCTTAGTCTACTATGGAAAGCATTCAATATTGTACTTTCAAACTTAAAATAATCGATTCTGTAAAATATCCATCAATGAGGCTTGAAACACCTCACCATGACTGAGGTGTGGATACAATAAAAGCTTGGTATTTGCACCTTTGCTGGCTAAGTCTAAAACCAATTTTCGATTGTTTTGGTTCATGTCCCGATCAGCATTCGGGCTGATTTTCGCTGTGCTAGATGGAACCAGATCACCTTCCATCATCAAGAGCTTTTGATCTTTAACTGATTCAGGTTTTACCTGCTCAACTGCTTTCAGTAATCGGGAATCTGCCCATGTTAAAGATAGACTTGCTGCGAAATAATGAGAAAATTTATTCTCATTGTACTGGCGATTCAACAATGTATCTAATACAAATAAGCCCCCATAAGAATGTCCCCACAATGCAGTGCGCTGAGCATCCAATTTCACCTGCGAGTGAACCCAAGGCATGATTTTTTCAAAAATCATTTGTCTAAATTGCGGACTTCCTCCTGACATGCGCTCAGGATTACGAGGATCGGCTGAAATTTTTCCAGATTCATCTGCTGGCGTATAGTCGACGGAACGTGAAGCAGATTCAAACGGTAACTGTGTTTGATAGCCGATCGCCACTAAAACAGGGCTGTCTTGTTCTGATAATTTTTTTAATAATGTTTCATCTAAACGAGCCATCACTGAATTGCCATCCAGCATAAAAATGGCAGGTCGTGCCTGATTTTTACTAATGTGTTTTGGCACACCTAACCAAACTTTATACTGTCGTTGCTGATCGGCTGACTGAAAGGTGTGAACTTGGAATTGATAATAACTTGAACCATGATCTGCGATATTTGGTCCTAATGGCTTTAAATCAGGTTTAGCATAAGCAAGTGAATGCATCGCAAAACTCAAACTGACCGCACACAGACACATTGTAATTTTTTTCAATAATGTAAATAAACCAAGCATTTTAAATGAGATCGCATCATGAAAGCTGGTTTATCATATTACTATTTGATAATGATTATCAATTCATAATTGCGGTAATTTTCTACCGTACCCAACGCACAATATATTCATCAATTTCTTCTTCGTTAACTTCAGTCTCAGATATACAACGCCCCGCTGCTGATTTTCTGGCTTTAATCACATTTTGGAGCCTGTAATTAAATAGTGCCAAGAGGGTAGATTTTTACCCTCATTGACACGTCGATAAGCACAACTTGAAGGTAACCAATGAATTTGCGCTAATTTTTCGGGGCTTAATTGAATACAATCTGGAACATAGTTCAAACGATTTGGATAGTCCGAACACTGGGCTGTTTTACAGTCGAGTAATTTGCAAGACACCTTGGTATATGCGATTTCATGTGATTCATCATCTTCAAGCTTAACCAAACAGCATAAGCCACAGCCATCACATAAAGCCTCCCATTCCGCCTGAATGAGTTCAGACAGCTGATGGTTTTTCCAGAATTCAGGACGTATTTCGAGGCTCATGGTAAAAAATGAAGTCATATGAGATGCTGTTATTATATCAGCATAAGAACATGAACCAGAGAATAAAAAAACATCACAAATCAGTTACATGATACTTTATTTATCACACTTTTCAAACATAACTTCACAAGCCATCGCTGTTTTTCTCCCTATACTGAAACTGCATAAAAACAATATGGAGGTAGATATCATGTTCCGTTGGGCAATTATTTTCGCTGTGATCGCCTTAGTTGCAAGCTTATTTGGTTTTGGCGGTGTAGCAGGAATGTCAAAAGACTTTGCGGTAATTCTTCTTGTAGTAGCCGTTATTCTCGCAATTGTCGGATTTATTTCCAGAGGGAAAGTTTAAGCTTTTCTCATCATTTTCATTGTAGTCTCTATTTATGATTAAGAAGGTCTTAGGTCCTTCTTTTTTCATATAAACCGTCTTTGATTCATTCATAATTTCTCACTTTTCTATATTCAATATTCCCAAATTAGCCATTTGAATCCTCGATATTTGTGCTTTAATCAATGTCGCTCTCAAAAATATAAAGGATTGAACAGATGGCTGTTGCAATTAAAACTCGTGAAATTCAATACCAAGCAAAAGATGGAACAACTTTAATCGGTTATTTTGCTGCTCCTGAATCTACGCAGCCTGTTGCAGGTGTCATCGTTGGCCCAGAATGGTGGGGACGCAATGAATATACTGAGCAACGTGCTAGAGAGCTTGCAGAACATGGCTTTGCTGCTTTGGCAATCGATATGTATGGTGATAAAAAGGTAACTAGTGTTGCAGCTCAAGCCAATGAGTGGATGATGCAAACGTTTAAAGATGCCGATACCATTGTAGATCGTACCTCTGCTGCACTTGCTGCTCAACCTGAGGTAGATGGACAACGTTTAGCTGCTATTGGCTTTTGCTATGGCGGAAAAGTCATGCTCGATTTAGCTCGTTCTGGGGCTGACTTAAAAGCAGTCGTTACTTTCCACGCCAACCTGTCCCCACAAAATCCAGCACAATCAGGAAAATTTAAAGCTGAAGTTTTAGTGCTTCATGGTGAAAAAGACTCTATGGTGTCTTTGGCAGATGTTGAATCCTTCAAACAAGAAATGAATCATGCCCAAGTAAAATCTGAAGTGATCATCCTTAAAGATGCTAAGCATGGCTTTAGTAACCCACAAGCAGATGAAAAAGCAAAAGCCAATGGCGTTGATCTTGGTTATAACGCAGAAGCAGATCAAGCAGGATTGACTGCAATGTATGATTTATTAGATCGTGCACTGGGGTAATTCAAATATTTTCTGCGTGGATTAAGACAACAAAACAAGGAGTTTAAAATGACTGAGAAAAAATGCCCTTATTGTGAATTTGAAGAATTTGACATCATTGATAAAAATGAATTTGGTGCAATTTTGCCTGAACACAACCCTTTATCGAAAGGTCATTCAGTCATTATTCCTCTGCGCCATATCGATTCTTTTTTTGAAGTTTCAGAAAAAGAGCGTAAAAGTCTTTCTTCGCTGTTAGAGTTGGCACGTAATGAACTCAAAATCCGTCATCAACCTGAAGGTTTTCATATTGCCTTTAATGATGGTGATGTTTTTGGTGAGCAACAAAACCAGCATTTTCATATCCATATCATTCCACGCTATAAAAATGAGCCGCTCAAACTGGATCAGCGTTGGGGTATCATCAACGAAAATTAATCCTTTGCTCATCCTATAAAAAAGACGCTGCTGCGTCTTTTTTAATTCAATATATTGCCTCGCTCAAATTGACTATACAATTAGATTCTGACTATTCGGAATAGCTGAACTCACACAAATCTCATGCAAAGCATTCAGATAATTTTCTGTAATCCATTCGAACTTGGTTATACTGAGCAACCTATTTTAACCCTAGATTGATATGTCGCAATTTTCAAATGCGCTACTGACTTGGTTTGATCAACACGGACGCCATGACCTTCCTTGGCAAGTGGCAGATGATCCCTACAAAGTATGGGTATCTGAAATTATGTTGCAACAAACTCAAGTTAAAACGGTTCTGCAATATTTTGATAAATTTATTCAACGCTTCCCAACGGTAGATGATTTAGGTCAAGCTTCATGGGATGACGTTGCGCCTTATTGGGCAGGCTTGGGCTATTACGCACGTGCGAGAAATTTACATAAAGCAGCGACTGTTGTCAGTCAGCAAGGCACCTTTCCAACTACGCTAGAACAATGGATGGAACTCTCAGGTATTGGGCGTTCTACCGCAGGCGCACTCATGTCACTGGGATTACGCCAATATGGTGTCATTATGGATGGCAATGTAAAACGTGTTTTATCGCGATTTTTTGCTATTG
This sequence comes from Acinetobacter bereziniae, assembly GCA_009912575.1. Classification (GTDB taxonomy): domain Bacteria; phylum Pseudomonadota; class Gammaproteobacteria; order Pseudomonadales; family Moraxellaceae; genus Acinetobacter; species Acinetobacter bereziniae_A. The sequence continues at coordinate 29,892 of WNDP01000013.1, read as the reverse complement.
AAGATGACCTCAGTAAACCTGTACATGAACGAGAAATGTGGCTATTGGCTGAAAGTTTGTGCCCAACTGAACGCAATCATGACTATACTCAGGCCATTATGGATTTAGGTGCAACCATCTGCACCCCCAAAAAACCATTATGTTTATATTGTCCAATGCAACAACATTGCCAAGCCCATCAACAAGGGATCGAAACACAACTTCCTTATAAGAAACCTAAAAAACCTGTTCCAGTGAAAACTGGCAAGGTCTTGCTCATTGAGTCTCAAGGGCAATGGTTGTGGGAACAACGTCCTAATAGTGGCTTGTGGGGTGGATTATGGAGTTTACCGATTTTTGAAAGTGAGGCCGAATTCCAACAGCTTTGCGAAAGATTAAAACTTGTTTCAACCGTTGAATCTGTGCAAATTTCGCATAGTTTCACTCATTTTACTTGGATATTAACCGCACACATCATTCAGGTTGAAAAAGACCAAACAGAGTATCTCCAAGCTGAGCTGGGAGGTGAATGGCTCTCGCCACAAAAAGCTACACAAATGGGTATACCGACAGCCATGAAAAAATTGATCTCTGCAATCAAAATATGACATAGTCAGGCACGGGTATTCTGATCATTTTTTCAATTTTGATTTACCCTTTTTAAACCTCAAAGCTGAAATTTGAAACTAGAAAAAAAGGATGTCTCGTGCCACGTCGTATCCAATATTGTTTAATTGCCGTGTTTACACTCTTATTAAGCGCATGTACCACTGCACCAAAAAAACCAAATGGTGTAAAACCCCAACTGCCTCAAGTCCAAATTAATCGTTTAAAAGCAATGCCTCTTCCCACTCGTTTGGCGATTCCTGTCGATGGTGTTAAACCACAAAATCTCACTGACACTTGGGGAGCATCCCGAAGCGCTGGACGAGCACATGAAGGAATTGACATCATGGCTTCACGTGGAACAAAAGTGTACAGCAATACTGAAGGGGTGATTGCCAGCTTAAAAAGCAATAACTTAGGCGGTAATGTCATTTGGCTCATTGGCCCCGGTGGCGCTTATCATTATTTTGCACATCTCAATGATCATCGACGTGGTTTAAAAGAAGGAGACTACGTTAAAAAGGGTGAATTAATTGGTTATGTCGGAAATACGGGAAATGCACGACATACTGCACCTCACTTACACTATGGACTATACTTAAGAGGTAAAGGACAAGGTGCGGTAAATCCCTACCCTTATTTACGTTAACTTTAGATGAGATCAATTTAGGAATATTCCATGTCAGAAGCATTGCTTGAGCGTTTAGTTGAATTTGCAGAATCAGGCAATCAACAAAAAATTGTCATCAATGGGCAAAGCCATCAAGGCTGGATTATGGAAATCACCAATGAAGCGCTCATGATCAGTACTGGCTTTGCAGATAAAGCAGGTAAAGATATATGGGTAAATTTTACCGACTTAGAAAAAGCCCAACTTTCATTTTGGGATAATCAACAAGATCTATGGGTCGAATTTAAACTTTAATCCAATCACCATAACCATAAAATGGAGCATCTTTCATGATCAATAAACGCTGTGGGTGGTGCTCAGATGATCCAATTTACATTGCCTATCATGATCATGAATGGGGCAAACCAAATCGCAATGAGCAACATTTATTTGAAATGCTGTGTCTCGAAGGACAACAAGCAGGATTATCGTGGATTACTGTTTTAAAAAAACGTGAATCTTACCGAACGCATTTTTTTAATCATCCAATCCAGAGCATTGCTCATTTTACTGAAGAAGACTTGGCCTTGAAATGCCAAGATACAGGACTCATTCGGCATATTGGTAAACTTACAGCGATTCGTGACAATGCAATTGCATGGCAAAACATGAAAGCGAAAAATATTAATATGGTGGATTGGCTTTGGGATTTTGTTGATCAAAATGTTCAATTGAATGATGTTCCTGACTATCGACAAGCACCTGCACAAACCGAAGCCAGCCTTAAACTGTCAAAAACCTTGAAAAAAAATGGCTTTAAGTTTGTCGGTCCAACGACATGCTATGCATTTATGCAGGCCGTCGGAATGGTCAATGACCATGAAAATGATTGTATGTCCCGCTAAAAGTTAGCTTACGAACAGGAAGAATTCATATGCCAGCCAATACCATTCAAGCCTATGCTGCCTTAGAAGCAGGCACTGCCCTTGTACCCTACCAATTTGATGCTGGTGCTTTAGCCGCACATCAAGTCGAAGTTAAAGTTGAATATTGTGGTTTATGCCACTCTGATGTTTCTGTGATTAATAATGAATGGGGAAATTCAGTTTTCCCCGTTGTCGGTGGCCATGAAATTATCGGAACAATCACTCAGTTGGGTTCGGAAGCAAAAGGCTTAAAAGTTGGGCAACGTGTTGGTATCGGTTGGACAGCAGAAAGTTGTCAGCTCTGTGACCCATGTGTCAGTGGACAACAAGTGCTTTGTACGGGCGAGAAAAAAGCCACCATCGTTGGTCATGCTGGCGGTTTTGCTGATAAGGTTCGTGCTGGATGGCAATGGATTATCCCTCTTCCTGAAGATTTAGATCCTGAAAGTGCAGGCCCATTATTATGTGGGGGAATCACTGTTTTTGATCCAATTTTAAAGCATCAAATTCAAGCTGTTCATCATGTTGGTGTAATTGGTATTGGTGGTTTAGGCCATATGGCAATTAAATTACTCAAAGCGTGGGGTTGTGAAATTACCGCATTCACCTCTAATTTGGAAAAGTCAGATGAGCTTAGAGCGATGGGTGCAGACCACATCGTTAACAGCCGTGATGCAAATGATTTAAAAGCACAACGTGGTAAATTTGATTTGTTACTCTGTACGGTGAATGTGAGCTTAGACTGGAAAGCTTATTTGAATACACTTGCACCGAATGGCACCATCCATATGTTGGGCATGGTGCTTGAACCAATGCCAATTCCAGCAGGTACACTGATTAGCGGTGCAAAATCAGTAACAGGTTCTCCGACAGGCTCCCCTTTTGCATTGCGTCAATTATTGCAATTCGCAGCACGTAAAAATATTGCTCCTCAAATCGAGGTATATCCAATGTCAAAAATTAATGATGCTTTGGAACGCCTACATTCAGGAAAAGCACGTTATCGTATTGTGTTAAAAGCTGATTTTTGATTTAAGCACTCGGCCTCATTTACGCTGACATCAATCAGCGTAAATGAGGCATCAGCTATGCCAATCCTTTTAAGATAGACATAAAATGTGTCAATGAAATTTTCATATTATTCAATAATATACTGATTTTATTGATCTGAAAAAATTATATTTTGCTGTATGGGCTTTTCAATAGGTTGACGATCGTCATTGATACCCAGATGGAAATATTCAAACATTTAAATTACTCACTGAACAACTTATGCCACGCTCTTGGCTGACAACTCAGCCCTTACCCAATCTGCCAATAACATGATGGCATCCTGAATCTCCTGAGACAATTCATGTCCTGCATTTAAACGAATACAATTGTTATAACGATGATCTTCACCAAAAATAACGCCAGGAACGATATTGATACTGTATTGCTGTGCGTAGTAATACAACGCCAAACTATCCACTTGTTCAGGAAATTGTAGCCATAACGCATAACTTCCCTGCGGTTGATTCAAACGAATACTCACGCCATGAAAAGCTTGTTGAATAAACTGTCGATACTGCTCAACTTGTGCCATCAGTTTAGGACGCAATTCGCTTAGATGTTGACGATAAGCTCTACTATAAATCATGTCAGCAAGCCCTAACTGTAAGGGGGTATTTACTGAAACATTCTGTAAGATCAATTTTGCATGTAGGTGCTGTAATCGTTGTGGTAAACAAAACCAGCCTACACGATAAGAGGTCGATAGAGACTTAGAGATTGAGCTGCAATACACCACATAACCTTGTTGATCCCAATATTTAATTGGCAAAGGACGCTTGGCATTAAAACTACATTCTGCATAAATATCATCTTCAATCACATAGCATTGATACTTCGCAGCAAGTTGTGCAATACGTTCTTTCTCAGCATTGCTGAGACAAAAACCGAGAGGGTTTTGAAAATTAGCCGTCAATAAGCAGATTTTCACTCCAGGGTTTTGCATTTCTTGTTCTAAACGATCTAGATCAAAGCCTTCTGTATTGGCTGGAATTTCAATAATTTTTCGCTTCAATAAAGCCAATAACTGTAATTGCCCATTATAGTTCGGTGTCGGCACAATCACACTATCGCCAACTTGAGTAAGGCTTTGGATCATGATCGACAGTGCAGGCATACAGCCATTACTGATATAAATATCTTCTTTTGCAATATAAAAACCATCTTCTGCCCAGTGTGCAGACAATGCTTCCCTCAATTGAAGATGCCCTTGGCGATCGTTATATAAAAAATCTTCGGGTTTACTGTGTTTTAAAGCACGTTGAATTGAACGGCGTATGGCTTCTACAGGAACTAAGTTAGGAGATAATTGAATTGAACCTAAGTGAATCAACTTATTATTGATTGCAGCTTCATGGATCTGAATTTGTAACTCCAAGTTAGAAACTTCACGGGGTCTAGACTTAAAATCAGGGTGGTCTGGTACAGCGATCTTCGGCGTATTGGGTAATGCCTGTACAAAATAACCAGACTTTTCTTTGACAAAAATTAAGCCCTGAGCTTCGAGTAATTCATAACAACTTTTGGCAGTATTCAAACTAATCTTTTGTAATTCAGCAAATTGGCGTAAAGAGCTAAGGCGCTGCCCGACCGCCAATTCACCACAATAAATTTTCTGCGCAATCTGCTGTGCCAAGATTTGATACTGAAAAGCCATATCTGTACTCAAATTTTAATATTTGTTGTATCTGTATCTATAAATCTAACAGATTTATGCTTCTTTCACAGCCTGTTTTTTCAACATAATTGATTTGAAAGGAGAAAATAATGAGAATGATCGCTTTAGTTAGTCTCGCACTTGCACTGAGCGCCTGCCAACCTCAACAAGTCAATCAAGCAGCTCAGCAACAACATTTTGTATGCAAATCTTTGATTGAAGGCTTTTTAAAAACACAGCGTTTGGGTAATTATCAGCTTGATCATCTACAACCGACACTACATCAAGCTGTCTCGGTCAGACATTATCATTACCGTGCCAGTGGAGATCAGACCGTAAAAATTAATCTCCCTGTACAGAAAAATTTGGAATTCAAATGCCAACAGACATCAGCTGAGCATTTCGAAATTCATTTGATCACACCGCAACAACCCAACACTGCGCCATTACTGAGTCTAGATTTACCGCCACAAAAGACTATCGAAACTTTGACAGCTTTTGTGCTAAAAACTCAATAAATAGACGCACACGTTTAGGTAAATGTTCTTGTTGATAGTAAACTGCATGGATGTGTTGTTCATAAATCTCTATCTGATCTTCAAATAGAGCGATCAACATTCCCTGCCTGATGTCCTTTAAAACTTCAAATGCTGACAGTCTGGCTATTCCATGACCCCGTAAGCAAAGCTGGCGTACTGTCTCGCCACTGGATGCTTTAATTTTCGGTTGTACTGTTAATTTTTCACCATTCACACGAATGGGCCAAATATTCAGATGACTGACTTTATTAAAACCAATTTGAACATGGTTGAGAATATCTCCTGGTGTTTCAGGATAACCATTTCTGTCTAAATACTCAGGACTGGTAACGATGTATAAACGACTTTTACACAACAGACGTGCATGCATACTTGAATCATTTAACTCCCCAAAACGTATTGCGACATCAGTCTTGTGTTCGAGTAGGTCAATAATTTGATCATTACTGTTTAATTCGATTTCAATGTTGGGGTAAAGCCGAGAAAACTCTTGCATCAAGGGGACAATCACATGCAATACAAAAGGCGTAGCTGAATCTACACGGATCAAACCTGAAGTATCGCTGTCCGACTTCAATAGCGCATCTTCTGCTTCGTTAAGATCATGTACAATTTTACGGGCTTTTTCTAAAAATAACTGTCCTTCCTGAGTCAATTTAAGCTTCCGTGTGGTACGCTCCAATAAAGTGACATTGAGTTTAGACTCAAGCCGTTGCAAAGCTCGACTCACGCCAGAGGTGGTTTGTTCGAGATGTGTCGCAGCAGCAACGATCGAACCACTGTCAACGATATTGATAAAGGCCTGTAACTCTTCTAAGGTCGATTTCATCTCTGTAATATCACGATTTATTATTGATTAATAGTCAATAATATTTTGCATATTCCTGTATTTTTCCGCAACAATTAAAATAGCAAAATAGCCCTAATCTCAGAAAACAAAGTGAAACACATCATGACAAACATTGTTCCTCAATTTGGCGTTGGTACTTTCCGTTTATCAGGTCAAACCGTAATAGATTCAGTTAAAAATGCGCTAGATGTGGGTTATCGTGCTGTAGATACAGCACAAATCTATGGCAATGAAGCCGAAGTTGGTCAGGCGATTGCTGAAAGTCATATTCATCGTGATGATTTGTTTGTCACAACAAAGATATGGACTGACAATTATCAAGCAGACAAACTTATTCCAAGCTTGAAAGAGAGCCTACAAAAACTTCGTACTGATGCTGTCAATCTGACTTTGATCCATTGGCCTGCACCAAGTTTAGGTATTTCTGTTGCTGAAATGATGCATAACCTTTTAGAAGCAAAAAAGCTTGGCTTAACTGAACATATTGGTATTTCAAACTTCAATATTGATTTGTCACAACAAGCGATTGATGCTGTTGGACTTGAAAATATTGCAACAAACCAAATTGAGCTAAGCCCTTATTTACAAAACTCAAAGTTAGTGGATTTCTTACAATCACAACATATTGATGTGACGTCATACATGACTTTAGCTTATGGCAAAGTTTTAAATGATCCTGTATTAACTGAAATTGCTCAGCAACATCAAGCTTCAACAGCACAAATTGCTTTGGCATGGGCATTGCAAAAAGGTTTTGCGGTTATTCCATCATCAACCAAACGTGAAAACTTAATGGCGAACTTAAAAGCCCAAGAGATTCAACTCACTGCCGAAGAAATGCAGATGATTGCACAATTGGAACGTAATGGTCGTGAAGTTGATCCAGAAAACTTAGCACCGAAATGGGATATTTAATTTAGCAGTTTAGTTTAATCACAGCTAAATCTATTCTCAGATTTTCACTGTTCATTTCTGATCGATTGAAAGGCATCAATTGCTTCGCAATATCTTTTGTTGCGAAGCTTTGATGTGTGTTTGACTCAACCAAAATGCGATCTAAAAGCTTTTGTTGAAATCAACATCAAAAAATTGTGCTTGTGATATTGGTCTGATGATTGCACCACTGTACTCGGTCTTTTTCAATATTCTGTATATTTGAGATCTCTCATGAAATTAAATTTTCCCTTACTTGCATTAGTCATAGGCGCTTTTGCAATAGGAACAACTGAATTTTCCCCAATGGGTTTTCTACCTCAAATTGCAGAAAATCTCAGCATTTCGATTCCCACAGCGGGGATGCTCATTACGGCTTATGCACTAGGCGTAATGATCGGTGCTCCGATTATGACATTGTGGTTTGGGCATTTTTCAAGGCGTAAAGCACTGATATTGGCCATGAGTATTTTCACTGTGGGCAATATTCTTGCAGCCATTGCACCGAACTATTGGGGACTAATGGGTGCTCGAATAATTACCAGTCTTAATCATGGTGTATTTTTCGGGATTGGCTCAATTGTTGCCACCAGTGTTGTGCCTAAAGATAAACAGGCCAGTGCGGTTGCGATGATGTTTATGGGACTCACGATTGCCAATATTGGGGGGTGTACCTCTAGCAACATGGGTTGGACAAAATATTGGTTGGCGTATGTCCTTTGCCGCGATTGCGATCTTGGGTGTCATCACCATGTTGGCATTATGGAAAGCCTTGCCTGTAGATGTGGCAGGTCAGCGTCCAAATGTAAAAGCTGAACTGAAAGTTTTGACTCGTTTGCCTGTGGTTTTTGCTTTATTGACGACTGTGATGAGTGCAGGAGCAATGTTTACGCTCTACACCTATATTGCACCGAGCTTGCAAAATATCACCCATGCCAGTCCAATGTTTATCACACTGATGTTGGTCTTAATCGGAATCGGTTTTTCAATTGGGAATCATCTCGGTGGCAAATTCGCAGATCGATCACTGAATAAAACATTGACAGGCTTTTTAGTGTTATTAATGCTGTCCATGTTACTGTTCCCGATCTTGGCACAAACACCGATTGGTGCAGCTTTGGCGCTTATTGTTTGGGGAGCAGCAGCCTTTGCCGTTGTGCCTCCACTCCAAATGCGGGTGATGTCTGTTGCGCATGAAGCACCCGGATTAGCCTCTTCAGTAAATATTGGTGCATTTAATTTAGGTAATGCTTTAGGCGCAACCGTAGGTGGCGCAGTCCTCAGTATGGGTATGAGTTACTCAGCTGTTTCAATTGCAGGCGCAGTACTTACTGCATTAGGATTGCTCTTGGTATTTATCCAAATGAAAATGACCAAAGAACCTGTGCATCAATTCAGCTAATGTTAATTTACCAAATCATCTGCGACTGAATTCATTATATTGTTCAGCTCCCTGCACCTTCATATGGTGCAGGGTTCAAAATAGCAGTAAATAACGCATCCTGAATAAATGATTATTTTAAAATTTCAGGTAATGCAGCAAGCTTGGTATTCTTTGCCAACTCAGATTTCATCTTTTGCAGCATTTGATAAGGTTGCTGTTCAACCAGCATATTGGTCACACTTGCCGGGATTGAACCTTCAGGATTGGCATGTCCAGAAGTGATCACTTTCACTTTATTGGGGCCAAGTTTTTGAAATGTCCAATCGCCCGCATAATCTTTTAAACGAATATAATCTGAGTTCAGTGCTTTGCCTTGTTGAACCGCAGAGTTTTTAATGTAAATCGTGCCACTTGCGTCTTTAGACATCGTTCCTTTCACCACCATGTCACGATCTTTTAAAGGAAATGGAAAGTCTAAAACCATATAAATACTGAATTCGCCCTTTTTATCATCTCGAGACAACACTTCTGCTTTAGCAACATTGGGTACCCATTTAGGTGAATTATTGACATCCAGAACTAAAGCAACAGCCCGCTCAATCGGTACGTCTATTGTTGTTTCTGCTTTATAGGACAGAACAGGGTTATTGGTATCTTTATAAGTCCAGACCTTAATGTTGTTTTTGTTCAGACTCAATTTGGCATTGCTCGGTAAAGCTGCTTGTGCAGTCAGGCTAAAAGCACTGACTACACAAGTAAGTAACATCACTGTTTTTTTCATTTTTTATGTTCAAAATTTGACTCATTGTTATAATTTTAGCGCAACATGTTTCAAGCTTGAATATCATTTAAGCCTAAAACGTCCTTCATATCGTATTTTTTTGCATCTTTTCCGACAACCCAAGCTGCTGCACGTACAGCACCTGCTGCAAAGTTCATACGATTGGTCGCTTTATGCGTCACTTCGACACGCTCACCCTCGCCTATGAACATCACGGTATGCTCGCCAACGATATCACCACCACGAATCGTTTCAAAACCTATCGTTTCACGTTCACGTGGACCTGTATGACCTTCACGACCATAAACCGCCACTTTCTTCAAATCACGACCTAAAGTTTCCGCAACCGCTTCCCCCATCATCAAAGCAGTTCCAGATGGTGCATCTACTTTGTGACGATGGTGTGCTTCGATAATCTCAATATCCACTGTATCACCAAAAACTTTGGCAGCCAGCTCGAGCAATTTAATTGAAACATTGACACCCACTGAGTAGTTTGCGGCATAAACAATGGGTGTTTGTGTCGCAGATTGATTTAACAAGGTTTTTTGCTCATCTGAAAACCCTGTTGTTCCAATCACCATTGCAACACCAGCATCACGGCATAATTTTAGATGAATTTCTGTTGCAACTGGGGCAGTGAAATCAATCACCACATCAACATCTTTTAAAATGTCTTCCAAACTACCCACGACTTTGATACCTACAGCACCTATTCCAGCGAGTTCTCCTGCATCTGCACCAATCAACGTACTTTCTGGACGCTCTACCGCTGCCGCAAGCTGATAACCCGCTTGATGTACTGCTTGAATCAATGTACGGCCCATACGACCGCCTGCACCTAAAATACCAATACGTGGAGCTGCTGACATACGATCTTCCTAAATCTGAATTTGAAAATTTGGCTCTACTATAACAAAACTCAGTTCCAAGACCACGATTCCATTTAAAAAATACTGTGAACTTTCTGATTTCTTTTAAGTCTTCAGTAATTGAGGTCGAAAAAGCAGACTCAACGAAAAAATAGATCAAGACTAAAAAATATATCGGTAAAACTTTGAAAAAATTTAAAATATTGCTCAATCAATTTCATCAAAGTGCAAGAATCACACAGCAGACTACTGCCACGAATGAAAACAATATGGATTATAAGGAGATCAATATGCATTCGAATAAAATGGTTTTTGCATTTGTATTAGCAACAATGATGACCAGTGCTTGGGCTGAATCTACACCAACTCCAGCCGCTACACTTACTGAAGAAAAAACGGTCTCTCAAAGCAACGCGACTACGCCTTCAGAAACACAAACTGAAGTTCGTGTCGAAGATATTGACGCCCCGATTCTTGAATAATTTTGGGTTATTTTTAGCGTTAGAGGATATGGGGCTATATCCTCTAACGCTAAAGTCACGTCATTGATTTACAATACTCTCTACGCAAATCTATTTAAACTTTAGATGTAAAACGTGGCAATGAAAGTTTTAGCTTATTCAACAATATTTTCATAACATCAATTTTATTGATCAAGAGAAATTATATTTTGAAGCTGCAATTAAAAAAACAAAACAATTTTAAATAAAATTTAAGCTTAATAAATGAATATTCTAAAGCTCGGAAGTCATACAAATAATAGATAGATTTAAGGAAATATAATGCAAATTAAAACCATGATTTTAGGGCTAATGCTGACAACAACTGTTTCGCTCAGTTGGGCACAAGACTCTACCGCCCCTGCTGAACCACAGACAGCATCCTCATCCACCCCAGCAGTGATTCTTCCACAAGATGACAATTCAATTGATGCTGCGCCAGATGATCATGAATTTGACCAATCCTCATCGGATCAACCGACAAAATAAAAATGGAGCAACAGCTCACTGTTGCTCCATTTTTATTGCTTTAATCGTTCAGTTTAATTAGTCGAATAAACGATCAAAGAAAGATTTTTTCTTCGGAGAAGATTTATTGTCATCACTTTCCATAGTCGTTTGAAGTTCTTTCAACAGCTCACGTTGGCGACTCGTCAAATTCACAGGTGTTTCTACTACGATACGGCAAAGTAAGTCACCTTGCATGCTACTACGCACAGGTTTTACGCCTTTACCACGTAAACGGAACATTTTTCCTGTTTGTGTACCTTCTGGCACTTTCAAACTAACACGACCATCTAAAGTCGGAATTTCAAGTTCCTTACCTAAGGCCGCATCAGCAATGCTCACAGGCACATCCATATAGAGATCTGCACCATCACGTTGGAAGATGTCGTGTTCACGCACAACCACTTCAACGTATAAATCTCCAGACTGACCATCACGAATTGCTTCGCCTTTACCAGTTAAGCGTACGCGATCACCGTTGTCCACACCTGCTGGAATGGTCACTTCAAGCGTTTGTTGACGATCTGAAACGCCGGAACCATGACATTTATTGCATGGATTTTTAATGATTTTACCTTGTCCACGACAAGTGCTACAGGTCTGTTGAACTGAGAAAAAGCCTTGTTGCATACGTACCTGACCTGCACCATGACAAGTCTTACACGTTTCAACATCATTCGGATTTTTTGAACCTTTACCATCACAGGCATCACACGGTGCTGGGGCTGTAAAAGTAATGGTTTTTTTCACGCCTCTGACCGCTTCTTCAAGCGTCAACTCCATGACATAACGGAGATCTGAGCCACGGCGAGCACGTTGCTGCCCACGTCCGCCACCACCAAAAGCGCCACCGAAAATGTCACCAAATTGGCTGAAAATATCTTCGGCACTAAAACCACCACCGAAGCCACCGCCACCCATACCACCTTCAAAGGCATTGTGCCCCATACGGTCATACATGCTGCGTTTTTCACTGTCAGAAAGCACTTCATAGGCTTCTGTACATTCTTTGAACTTTTCTTCAGCTTCTGCGTTGTCAGGGTTGCGATCTGGATGATACTTCATCGCCAACTTACGGTAGGCTTTTTTAATTTCATCATCACTAGCGGTTTTAGCAACACCTAAAACCTCATAATAATCACGTTTAGCCATGATTGGCGATGCTCCACAAAAATTTGATAATACTTCTATGCAGAGTAAATTGGGGGCGATGTTATTTTTTACAAGTTTGAAATCTGGTTTTTTTTAAAAAACTGCTTTTTTCTGTAAATATTTAGTAAAACCTTTGAGCCATACATTGAGTAAATATAACCAAGCAATCGCACTAAACACCACACCAGCCACAGTACATGCTTTTACCCAAATGAAACTGTCCCAGTAGAAAAAAATCAAAGGAATGAACCAAAGCGCAGCAAAAGCCGATAAAATCAAAAAAATGACAGCATTCCGCATAATCCACAATGCTTGTGCATGTATCCATACCTCTGCATCATCTACTACTGCTACTTTGCGTGCTAACCAATACGCTAACACTGCTGTAATCACCGTAAATAATGCAAGAAACATAAACAAATAAGAGCTCGTAATGAACTTACGATGCTGTTCTGGATTTGTTTGCCCCATGGGTGTTTTCGACCTCAAATTCATTGCATACCGATTGACTTATTACGCAATGAAATTTCCTATGTTATTTTCTGTTAAAGATTAAGTGCTACTATATTGAAGTTTTCAATTTTTCGCACCTAATATTCACAACAAATTATGTATTTTCTGTAGTTTTTTTAATCTTAAACCAAGTCGCATATAGCGCAGGTAAGAAAAATAAGGTCAAAAGTGTAGCGATAATTAATCCACCCATAATCGCAACTGCCATCGGCCCAAAGAAAATACTTCTCGACAACGGAATCATTGCCAATACAGCAGCCAATGCCGTGAGAATAATTGGACGGAAACGGCGTACTGTTGCATCCAAAATTGCATCCCATTGATTATGGCCAGCTCGGATATCCTGTTCAATCTGATCAATCAAAATTAAAGAATTTCGCATAATCATGCCTGACAGTGCAATCGTCCCCAGCATCGCCACAAAGCCGAATGGTTTATTAAATAACAGCAGGAATAAAACCACACCGATTAAACCCAATGGCGCAGTCAAAAATACAATGAAAGAGCGTGAAATACTTTTCAGCTGAATCATGAGGAGCGTAAATACCACTGCTAGGAATAGAGGCATACCTGCATTCACAGAGCTTTGTCCTTTGGCAGACTCCTCTACTGTTCCGCCCACTTCAACCAAATAACCACTTGGTAATGTTGCGCGAAGTTGATCCATTTTCTCTGCCATTTGATTTACAACAGTTGCGGGTTGTAACTTGCTCCGAATATCTGCACGTACCGTAATGGTCGGTAAACGATTGCGATGCCAGATAAGACCGTCTTCAAACTTATACTGTAGTATCGCGATTTGTGCCAATGGTACTGTAGTGCCATTGCTGGTCGGTACAGCCAAACTTGATAATGCTTCAACATTAATTCGTTCAGCCTGATCCCCACGGATACGTACATCAATCAATTCACGTTTTTCACGATATTGATTGATGATCGCACCTGAAATCGAACTGTTTAAGAAATTCGCCAAATCTTCTGAACTCACGCCCATTTGACGCGCACGGTCTTGGTCGATCAGTAAAGAAATGATTTTACTTTGCTCACCCCAATCCAAATGTACATTGCCAGTATTTGGATTTTCGCTCAGCAGTTGAGCAACTTTCTGAGCTTCCTGACGGACTACAGCAACGTCTTCACCAGAAACCCGATACTGCAATGGATAGCCAACAGGAGGACCATTTTCCAACAATGAGACCCGTGTTCGAACTTGTGGTAATAATTGGCGAATTTGAGTATCTAAGGACTTACGAATTTCATCCCGATCATCCAGGGATGATGCCAACACCACAAACTGTGCAAAACTGGCTTGTGGCATTTGTTGATCAAGTGGCAAGTAAAAGCGCGGTGAGCCTGTACCAACATAAGCAACATAATTATCGATGCCCTTTTGTTTAGATAAGAATGCTTCCACTTTTTTCACAGCATTTTCAGTTGCTGTGAGTGATGCACCTTCTTCCAATTTTAAATCGACCAGAATTTCGGCACGGTTTGATGGTGGGAAAAACTGTTGTGGTACAAACTTAAACATTACCACCGACAGTACAAATACACCGACAGTGATTGAGATGACAGTTTTACGATAGGTCACACACCAATTCACCAATTTTCTAAAGCTTTGGTAAAATTTCGATTGGTAGGGATCAAAATGCTCACCAGCATGATGAATCACAGGTTGCGGTTCTGGTTGTTTACGCAATCTTGCATAAAGACGCTGATACCACGGCGCCTTTTGGGCTTCTTTACTAAAATCAGGCAGTAATTTATCGCCCAAATAAGGTACAAAAATGACCGCAGCAAACCATGACACAACTAAAGCAATGGTAACCACTTGGAAAATCGAGCGTGTATATTCACCTGTACTTGATGCAGCGGTCGCAATCGGTAAAAAGCCTGCGGCAGTAATCAATGTCCCTGTCAGCATTGGGAATGCTGTACTGGTCCATGCAAATCCTGCGGCTTTCATTCGACTATAGCCTTGCTCCATTTTGATCGCCATCATTTCGACCGCGATAATGGCATCATCGACCAAAAGTCCCAATGCGAGGATCAATGCACCCAAAGAAATCTTATGTAAGCCAACATCAAACAGATTCATCCCTGCGAAGGTCATGGCCAGTACCAGCGGAATCGAGAAGGCAACCACTAAGCCGGTCCGGAAACCCAATGAGAAGAAACTGACCAGTAAAACAATGATCACAGCCTCAGCCAATACTTTGACGAATTCATGAATACTACGTTGTACTGCAACAGGCTGATCTGAAACTTTTTTCAGTTCCATGCCTAAAGGTAAAGTCTTTTGTAGAGTTTGAAATTCAGTTTCAAGGTTTTTACCTAAGGCAATGATGTCACCACCTTTACGCATGGATACAGCAAGACCAATACCATTTTCGCCCATAAAGCGCATACGAGGTTGAGCAGGCTCACTAAAACCACGATAAACCTCAGCCACATCGCCCAGTTGAATGGTTTTATTTCCCACCAATAACGGCATCTTTTTCAGGTCATCGACACTTTTTAGTGCTCCGCTAACACGGACTTGAATACGGTCAGTACCCGTTTCAAAAAAACCTGCGCTGGTCACACTATTTTGTTTTGCCAAAGCTTCTTGGATTGCAGTAACAGGAACACCCATCTGCACAGCTTTGGTATTGGAAAGTTCAATCCAAATCTTTTGATCTTGTAATCCGACCAGATTGACTTTGCTAACATCTTTTACCCGTTGTAAGCGAAGTTGTAGTCGATCGGCATATTCTTTAAGCGTGGCATAATCAAAGTCTTTGCCTGTTAAAACATAAATATTTCCGAATGTATCTCCAAACTCATCATTAAAGAATGGCCCTTGAACGCCAGAAGGTAATTGGGTTTTGATGTCCCCAACTTTTTTACGCACTTGGTACCAAACATCTGGAATTTGACTGGACTTTAACGAGTCCTTTGCCATAAACATGACCATGGACTCCCCTGGGCGAGAGTAAGCCATGATTTTGTCATATAGGCCTGTGCTCATTAGCTCCTTTTCAACTTTATCGGTGATTTGCAAAGACACTTCCTGTGCTGTTGCACCAGGCCAGTAGGTTTGTACCACCATAACTTTAAAGGTAAAAGGAGGATCTTCACTTTGAGACAGTTTCGAATAAGAAAATAACCCGACAATCCCCAGCAAGATCATAAAATAAAGTACGAGCCCTTTATTTTTGAGTGCCCATTCTGACAAATTAAAGGCATTAAATAGACTCATGATCATGCTCCTTTTTGGATAGTTACAGCACGATTTTCACGATCTATCGGTTTAATTTTTTGCTTGTCTCGCAGTAAGTGCACACCACCGACGACCACCCATTGCCCCGCATTTAAACCACTCAAGACGGTCACATTATCACGCCCATAACGGCCCAGAGTTACAGATACTTTACGAATGGTTTGGTCAGGATTGACCACCCAAATATAAGCTTGATTGTTATTGGCTGAGACACTGGTCAGCGGTACACTCAAGATATTTTCAATATTTTGATTGAAAAACACCCTCGCACTTTGTCCCAATTGAATGACTGATTGTGCTTCTTTTAAAGCCACTTTCACAGTAAATGTCCGAGATTGATCTGCGGCAGGAGAAATCTCACGAACATAGGCTGCAAATTTATCTTCAGGCTTTGACCACAAGGTAATCCATGCACTTTGTCCAACTTTAATTTCAGAAATCGCCTGTTCAGGAACCCCGATAACCACTTCACGATCACCATCAATCGCCAGTTGATAAATCGCTTGCCCTGCTGAAACCACTTGCCCAATTTCAATATTGCGTTGGGTAATGACCCCATTTTTATTGGCAATCAGTTGGTTATAACCGGTCTGATTGGCACTGACATCATAGTTGGACTGTGCTTGTTTAAGGCTTGCTTGTGCTGCGTCATATTGATTTTTAACACTATCGTATTGGGAACGACTGACTGCATTGATGGGCAATAATTGTTGAAAGCGTTTAACCTCATCTGCTGCAACTTTCGCAGCGGATTGAGCACTTTCAAGCTGTGCTTTTGCAGAGTTCAACTGTAATTCGGCATCTTTTACATCTAGCTTGGCCAAAACCGGCCCAACTTTAACGCGGTCACCAACCTCGACATAACGTGCAGTGATCTGTCCAGCAACCCGAAAGGCTAACGCAGTTTGCTGCCGTGCCTGTACATCGCCTGCATAGCTTTTCTGATCTTCATGGGAAGTCAGCGGTTGGGCAACCATCACCAAGGGAATCTGTTCCACTTCAGGCGCTGGCTTGCTACACCCCACCATGATGACACTACACAATCCCAATAGGCTCATGATCATTAAATTTAGACTACGCATAGGCAAGGCTCTTATTCAAATGCTTTCTTTTTTGGAAAATACAATGAGAGTTCAAGATTTATTGATTATTCATCTGTGTACAGCGAACAAAACCACACTTTGTTCTTTCTCAAGTTTTCGCTAAAATTATCCCAGCGCGCGTTAAGAATTTTGAAAATCGTCTCTATTTTCGTGATTCGTACTTTGCCCATTTATTTTTTAGCCAATAACGCAAGCCATTGATGAAGTATCAAGATACCTTTTCGTTGCTCATTTTTTAATTAATATACTGCATGGTACAATAATTGTGAATCATGGTTTTGAGTAATTGACCTAATTTTGTTTTTTTGGGAATTATTGTGCAAACAACAGTTGGCCGTCCAAAGGACTTAGAAAAACGTAAACACATTGTAGAAGCAGCAAAAAAACTGTTTCTAAAGCTTGGCTATCACGGTTCCAGTATGAATCAGATTGCCAAAGAAGCAGGTGTGACAAAACTGACCGTATATAACCATTTTCAAGATAAAGAAACTTTATTTAGCTGTGCCATTGAAGAAACCTGCGAAGAGTCGATTAACGCCCGCCCATTACGCCTTGATGCTGAAAGTGATTTTTATGCACATTTTTTTCAGGCCTGTGAACTGGCGATGAGTGTGATTAACTTGCCTGAAGCAATTAAACTAGAACATTTGTTGTTGGAACTTGCCACAGAAAAGAATCCATTGGCACTGCAATTTTATAATTCATCACATCAGAGAATGTGTTCGGTATGGCAAGACTTTTTTCAACAAGCCACGAGCCTACAATTTATTCAAGCAGACCTGATCGAAAAACAGACCAATTTAATTTTGTCGTTATTGCTCGGCGTTCGCCATCATGAGGTCTTGTTGGGAATTCGCGCAACGCCAACAGACCAAGAAAAACAGCAAATCATCAAAGAAAGCATTGATTTATTTATGCTGAAATATAAACCGTGATGGTGCTATTAAAAAACTAAATAATGTGCAATTGCTGTTTCAGGCATACTCGAAGGTGTCATAGGCAAATTGACCAAAAAAAATGTCAAGGAAACCGAATGAAAAACAAATCAAAGTCGACTTCTTGCACAGTCACTTACATACTTTTGTAGGGAGTCCCTTGGATTGTGATGGAATCACGTTATATTCAAGATAACAAGAACTGGAGAGTGACAAATGGTTCAACAAATTGATGCTCCACTGCGTGAAGATGTACGCTTACTCGGAAATCTTTTAGGTGAAACCTTAAAAGAACATGCAGGACAAGATTTGTTTAATCAAATTGAACAGATTCGCGCTTTAGGCAAAGGCGCTCGTGATGGTCAAATTGAAGCAGAAAAACAACTTGAACAATTATTTTTAAATTTAAAAGATGATGAAATTCTGCCTCTGACCCGTGCATTCTCACACTTTCTAAATTTTGCCAATATCGCAGAACAATATCATGTGGTGCGTAGTCGTCGCCAAAGTGAATTTGATGAACATGCCCCATCACCCAATGTTCTCGATCATTTATTTAGCAAGTTTAAAGATCAGCAAATTTCGGCTGAAACGCTTTATAAACAAATCTGTGAATTAAAAATTGAGTTGGTACTCACCGCACATCCAACTGAGGTCAGTCGTCGTACTTTAATTCAAAAATATGATGGGATTAATCACTGTCTTTCAACATTTGATCAGCAAAAACTCACACCTAAACAACGTGCTGAGGTACTGACTGATTTAAAACAACTGATTTGTTCAGCATGGCAAACGGATGAAATCCGTCAACACCGCCCTACCCCTATTGATGAAGCAAAATGGGGCTTCACCACCATTGAACAAACGTTGTGGAATGCAGTACCCAAATTTATCCGTGAGTTGGATGACCTTGTTCAAGACAACTGTGCTCAAGCCTTACCTTTGGACATTTCACCGATTCGTTTTGCATCATGGATGGGAGGCGACCGTGATGGAAACCCGAATGTCACACATAACATTACACAAGAGGTTTTGTGGTTATCTCGCTGGAAAGCCGCCGATTTATATCTTCGTGATATAGAAGATTTGCGTTGGGAGCTTTCAATTGAGGCATATTCCAATGAATTACATCAAGCTTTAGGCTATAGCCATCCAGAGCCTTATCGTGAATATTTACGTGCAACTCGTGAGCGCTTAAAAGCTACCCGTCAATGGTTGGCAGATAAATTACGTGGTCAGCACTCAGGCGTTGACCGTAGTTTAATCATTCGTCATAAAGATGAGTTATTACAGCCACTGCTGCTTTGCTATCGCTCACTCATGGCATGTAATTTGCCAGAAATTGCCAATGGCAAATTGCTCGACTTTATCTATCGTGTCAATTGTTTTGGAATTGAATTATTAAAGCTGGACATTCGTCAAGAATCAGGTCGTCACCGCCAAGCCATCTCTGCAATTACCGAATATCTTGGTTTGGGTAATTTTGAGACATGGACTGAACAAGCTCGCCAAAACTTCTTATTGCAAGAATTACAGAGCAAGCGCCCATTATTACCAAAACACTTAAACGAGCCAGCCAATAGTCTGATTGAACATCCAGATGTTCAAGAAGTCTTTGCTACAATGCGCACATTGGCAGAGCAACCCAAAGAAAGTTTAGGTGCTTATATCATTTCAATGGCGGAATATCCGAGTGATGTATTGGCGGTACTGTTACTTCAAAAAGAAGCAGGGATCGAACACTCCTTACGTGTAGTTCCATTATTTGAAACCTTGAAGGATTTGGATGGTGCTGCAAGTACCATGACGACCTTATTTAATATGCATTGGTATAAACAGCATATTCAAGGCAAACATGAGGTGATGATTGGTTACTCTGACTCTGCCAAAGACGCAGGCTTTATGTCGGCAAATTGGGCTCAGTATCGTACCCAAGAAGAGTTAACTGCAATTGCAAAACAACACGGCGTACAATTGACCTTGTTCCATGGTCGTGGCGGTTCGATCAGTCGTGGTGGTGCACCTACTCAACAGGCACTATTTTCTCAGCCACCTGGCTCAATTTCAGGTGCAATCCGAGTGACTGAACAAGGTGAAATGATCCGCTTTAAATTTGGTTTGGAAGAAATCGCCTTACAAAATTTAGAAATTTATGCTACTGCGACATTAGAGGCAACCTTATTACCGCCACCAGTACCCAAACAAGCATGGCGCGATTTGATGCACAACATGACCGACTTATCCGTTCAGGTGTATCGTCAGACCGTGCGTGAAAATCCTCATTTTGTAAAATATTTACGCACCGTTACCCCAGAACTTGAGTTACAAATGTTACCACTTGGCTCACGCCCTGCGAAGCGTAAAGTCAGTGGAGGAATTGAATCCTTACGTGCTATTCCTTGGGTTTTCGCTTGGACACAAATTCGTTTGATGCTTCCTGCTTGGTTGGGTACAGGGGCAGCCATCAATCAAGTGATTGATCAAGGTCAGAAAGCTGTTTTGGATGAAATGCTGTCTGAATGGCCTTATTTCCAAACCTTGATTGATATGCTGGAAATGGTGCTGTCTAAAGCGGACTCAAATATTACCCTGTATTACGAATCTCATTTAACAGATGATGAAGATTTGAAAGTGCTCGGTGCTGAATTACGTCAACGTCTCCATGATGCTGTTCAAACACTTTTAGCCATGAAAGGCGAGTCAGCGCTTCTCAGTTCCAATGAAGTGCTTGATCAAGCAATGAAAGTACGTAAACCATATCTGTTGCCTTTACACTTATTGCAAGCTGAACTCATGAAACGTCGTCGTGCTTATTTGGCTGAATTTCAGGCTGAACATACACCTGTAGATCATGCACTGATGGTGAGTATTGCTGGTATTGCGGCGGGTTTACGAAACACAGGCTAATTTACTGAACATCTCATCACTTGTTACATCCCGTTTAGGAGAATGGCATTTGTCATTCTCCTAAGTTTTTATAAAAATGCCAACTGATTCAAATATTTTAAGTGACCAATCACTTTTTTTAATCAATCAAAAAGCATCTTTTTTTTTATTTTTTTTAATGCTAAATTTTTTTAATACTTTGATTTTACGCAGTAACATCGCTTAATTATTTGACCAAATGGTACAAAACAATCTTTTTCCCTAATAAATGCAAGCGTTTAGTTTGACTAAAATGATTAAAACTCTCGAAAAGAAAGCGTATGATGTGTCCAATTTGTCTTTCGAGTGCTCAATTTATGTCCAACTGGTTTCCCAAATGGCGTCCGTATTCTGGCAGCATTGATGCAAGACCTGTCGGTACCAATGAGTATTTACCTCCTGCACAAAGCATTGTTTTAGGGATTCAACATGCTTTTGCAATGTTTGGTGCAACTGTACTTGCACCTTTCTTAATGGGCTTTGACCCGAACCTGGCTATTTTGATGTCAGGGATTTGTACCATCCTATTTTTTATTGTAACGGGTGGTCGTGTCCCAAGTTACTTGGGTTCAAGCTTCGCCTTTATTGGGGTCGTCATCGCTGCAACGGGTTATGCTGCTTCTGGAACGGGTACACCAAATTTAAATATTGCCCCCATGCAGCAGGCGGTATTATGGCGTGTGGCGTGTTGTATGCAATCTTTGGTTTGATTGTGATGGCAACAGGAACCAAATGGATAGAAAAGCTGATGCCTCCTGTAGTTACAGGTGCTGTGGTCATGATTATCGGTTTAAACCTTGCGCCAGTTACAGTAAAAGGGGTTGCAGGCAATGACTTTAATATGTGGATGGCGTTGGTGACTGTACTTTGTATGGGCTCAATTGCAGTATTCACAAAAGGTTTATTACAACGTTTACTGCTATTGGTTGGTTTATTGTTGGCTTATTTGATCTATTTCATTGTTGCCAATGTGATGGGGAATGGTACACCAATTAATTTTACCCCAATTCAACAAGCAGCTTGGTTTGGTACTCCACTCGCCTGTTTTTGATATCAATGCCATGTTGATTATTGCACCGATCGCTTTAATTCTTGTTGCAGAGAACTTAGGTCATATCAAAGCTGTTAGTGCCATGACTGGAGAAAATTTAGACCCTCAAATTGGTAAAGCGTTTGTTGCTGATGGTATCGCAACAACACTTTCAGGTGGTGTGGGGCAATTATTCATACCATCCCAACAGCGATTTTAACGGGTGCTTCGATTGTGGTGTTTAGTTTAATTACCATTGCAGGTGCAAAAATCTGGATTGAAAACAAAGTCGATTTTTCCAAAAATAAAAATCTGATGGTGGCTGCTGTGACCATTATTTTAGGTACAGGTGACTTTGCCCTTCAATTTGGTGATTTCAATCTGGGCGGTATTGGTACTGCAACCTTTGCAGCACTGATTCTCAACTGGTTCTTTAGTTTAAACGATAAATCAGAAGCATAAATTGAAGATATTTGAAGCAGTCGAAAGGCTGCTTTTTTTTTATTTTATATGACGACAGACCCACAAATAAATTTCTTGCACTTGATCCAAACAATCACGACTGAGTACATCAGTATTTTCCAGTTCTTTTAACAGATATTGAAACATTGGCTTTTGTTCAGGATAGTTCTGGATAGCTTGCAGTACAGTATTTTCTAAATTTACAGGCCATTGTTCGATCTCAAGCGATGTCAGTGGCAATAAGCGAATGATTCTTTTCAATACAGATTTTTTTAAATTGATGCTGTCTTTTACGCTAAGCTGTGCAGTCATCAACATATCGAAATAATGTTGTATCTCTTGATCATATCCCTGATTGATCGCCTGAATCACACTTCGATCAATTTCAACATTTTCAAACTGTTTGGATAAATCCTCTCCATACACAAGATGGCAAAAGAATTTGATCCATGCCCCCAACTTTTTCGATTGTTCTCGTTTAAAACATCTTGTAATACACCAATATCAACATCGACTTTAGAAAAAAAGCCGGTTAAAGCCATAATATCCGACTTAATTTGCGAAATTTTCCGCTCTACCTCATGGACTGGTTGAACAAAGACCACGCATAAATCAAGATCAGACTGTCCAATAACAGCTGTGCCCTTTGCCACACTTCCATAGACATACACACTATGCAGTTCAGTCGGAAATTCGGTACAAAAGGCGTTTATCACATGCACTAAAACAGGTTCAAATTCAGATTGAATCATGAGGGATGTCAATATAATGGAGTGAGTGAATAGAAAATCATAAGATCTGATTTATATCAAATGGCCTAGCATTAAAAAAGCCGCACAGTTTTTTATATTCTGTACGGCTTGGTTCTGCTAGCTAAAATCTAATTTTTTATCTATTTCTATGTCTATGTCAGCTTTGCATTTTTAAGCTTGCTCTCGCTCCAACCATGCTTTTAAACAAGGTGAAAAAAACAAATTGCCTTGATAAATACCCTGTACTGTTTTGAACATGACCATGACCCAGAGCATCATGAGAATTGCAGCGAATGCTAAACCTGTATCGACAATAAAATGAACCTGTAACTGATGCCCTACATTCAATATTGCTAAAGTAAAGACGCCCAATGGAAAGGTTAATCCCCACCAGCCTAAGTTAAAAGGCAATTCCGTCGCAGCATGCTTCAATGTGGTGAGAACAGCAATTGCAAACCACCACACACCAAAACCCAGTAAAATAAAACTTGCGACAATACCTGCATTTTGAAAAAACACACCAAGACTTTCTAAGTGAATCAAAGTCAAAACTTGAGGCGCTTGAGCACCTAAAACCAAGAGTGCTAATGCACCAGTACCAATTGGCCCCAAAGCCAACCAACCTGTGATCGCCAATTCTTTACTTGGTAATTGATGTAATGCCAGACGCAACATCAAAATCGTCAGAATCCCAAACGCTGGCAATACAGACATTCCCCACAGCATATAGCTGGTGAATAAAATAGCAACCGCCTGTTGACTCGCCTCCATATGAGCCAACAGCAAACCGCCTGAGGTTGCTGCAACTTCACAGGCGACAATCGGCAATAACCACATTGCAGTCATTGTATGCAATTGATGCTCTTGTTTGTGGAACATACAAAACGGCACAAGGATACCAATCCCTACCGCCAAAACGACATCAACAAGCCACAACAGTTGCGCAATTTGGATTGCTACATCACCGTATATAGCAACGCCATATTTTAAAAAGCCATTGAGAATCGTTGCCAAACCCATTGGAATTGCACCTAAAAAAAGTGCCATCGCCGGATGGGAAAAGATCTGCTTCGCTTCTTGAGGATAAATTAGCCAGCGCAGAACATAGAGCGTCATAAATGTGATAAACAACAGCATATTAAATTGCCATAGCAGGGTTGCCAATTGCCACAAAAAACCTTGAGCAAATGGAAATTCAGGTAAAATCAGGGCCACAACGCCTGTCCCCATAGTCATGGTGAACCAATTTGGCGTAAACTGTCGGATCACATCTCGTGTTTGTTCGAGTTGGTAAAATGGCTTTTTCATCGCTTCATCCTCATTTCAGCAGATAAATTGATTATAAAAGCACTTATTAATAAATAAAATTGATTTATTTTCATAAAATGAATCAATTTAACTGATATAAAAAATTATTCTCAATATTTTTTCTGGATAAAAACACAACAACAAGACGAAACTGTGAGATTATGGCAATATATAGTCCTTTCAAATTTTAAGCTTATTTTGAAACCATGCAGCTGTTACGTCTAAATGCCTTAGCACCAAATTTCCAATTGCCCCAAACCGCAGTGACGATTGGCAATTTTGATGGTGTCCATTTGGGACATCAAGCCATGGTTTCGCAATTGAAAAACGTTGCCAAAACACAAAACTTAAAAACTTTGGTGATGATCTTTGAGCCTCAACCTTTAGAGTTTTTTAAAGGTTATGAAGCGCCCCCTCGCATCTCTTCACTGAGAGAAAAAGTCGAATATCTCACTGAGTTGGGTGTCGACTATATTGCGATTGCCAAATTTGACAATCAATTTCGTAGCTTAAGTGCCGAAAACTTCGCTGATTTATTGAAAAACAAACTCAATGCTCAAAGCTTGATCTTGGGTGACGACTTTCATTTTGGTAAAGACCGTCAAGGAAATAGCGAATTTTTAAAACAATACGGTTTTGATGTAACGAATTTAAAAACGATAGAATTTAATGATGAACGCGTGAGTTCAACTCGTATTCGCCAAGTGCTTCATGCAGGTGATCTCTCACTTGCTGCAAAATTATTGGGTCGTCCCTATAGCATGATTGGCCGTGTGCAATACGGTGATCAAATTGGTCGCACCTTAAACTTCCCCACGATTAATGTCCGTGTTGGGCGTCATAGACCTTGTTTAAGTGGTATCTATGGCGTAGAAGTGCTTTGTGAAACGACCTCTTTAACAGAAAAGGTTAAAGCGGAATCCCCAACTAAAAAGGGCATTCTTGGCTATCATGCCGATACTTTATATGGTGCGGGTCATGTAGGCACACGCCCTGCAATTAAGCAAGAGCATCCCGAGTGGCGATTAGAAGTACATTTTCCTGATGTTTCTGCTAATCTGTATGGTCTGTTGATGCGAGTCACTTTCCTCTACTATTTACATGGTGAATTAAACTACCCATCTCTTGAAGCGCTTCAGGCGGGGATTGATGATGATGTCGAACGATTGCTTGAGTTTCGTAAAAACACCCCCAAATTTCCTTTTTAAACTTAATTTTTTATTGTAAAACGCGTCAGCAATGGTGCTGATAATATTGGATGACAACTTGCATGAGCGATAAGCAAACTTCTGAAAATGCAGTGGATTATAAAGCCACGCTAAACCTACCAGGTACTGAATTTGCAATGAAAGCAAATCTCGCAGTACGTGAAGCAAAATGGTTAGAAGAGTGGTATGCCGACAACATTTATCAGCAGATTCGTGCTTCGCGTATTGGTAAGAAAAAATATGTTTTGCATGATGGTCCTCCGTATGCAAATGGTTCATTGCATTTAGGTCATGTGGTCAATAAAGTCTTAAAAGATATTATTGTAAAAAGCCGTACTTTAGATGGTATGGATGCACCCTATGTTCCGGGCTGGGACTGTCATGGTTTGCCGATCGAATTAAAAGTAGAAGAAAAAGTCGGCAAAGTGGGTGTGAAAGTTGATGCTTCAACCTTCCGTAAAGCTTGTCGTGAATACGCTTATACCCAAGTCGAATTACAGAAAAAAGACTTCATCCGTATGGGTGTGTTTGGTGACTGGGATAACCCATATCTCACCATGAATTTTAAGCAAGAAGCCGACATTGTCCGTGCTTTGGGTGAAATCGCCAAAGCAGGCCATATCGAGCCGGGTTTAAAACCAGTGAACTGGTGTATGGATTGCGGTTCTTCGCTGGCTGAAGCAGAAGTTGAATACGAAGATAAAAAATCGGATGCAATTGATGTCGGCTTTGGTGTGGTCAGCCTGACTGATTTATCTGAAAAGATTGGACTGACGGTTACTCATCCAACCGATATCGTGATCTGGACAACAACACCTTGGACATTGCCTGCCAACCAAGCAGTGGCACTACATGCTGAAATCGACTATCAATTGGTTGAAGTTCAATCTGAACGTGGCACTCAAAATCTCATCTTAGCCAAAGATTTGGTTGAGTTTGCATGTGAACGTTATAAGCTTGAAAATCCAAAAGTATTGGCTGATTTTGTTGGTGCAAAACTTGAGAATTTACAACTACAACATCCATTGATTACTGATCGCCAAGTGCCTGTCATCTTAGGTGAGCATGTTATTGCGACCAGTGGTACTGGTGCTGTACATACCGCGCCTGGACATGGTGTAGACGACTATAAAGTAGGTCTAAGCTATAACTTAAAAGTAGAAAATCCTGTAGGTGGAAATGGTGTCTACCTACCAACTTCACCACTTTTTGCTGGTGAACACATCTACAAGGCGAATCCTAAAATCATCGAGACTTTATCAAGTATCGGTAAATTGTGGGCACATCTGCCAATTAAGCACAGCTATCCACATTGCTGGCGTCATAAAACACCGATTATCTTCCGTGCAACGCCACAATGGTTTATCAGCATGGATGCAAATGGTCTACGTCAAGATGCTTTAAACGCCATCGAAAATGACATCGGTTTTGTCCCTGATTGGGGTAAAAACCGGATCAAATCTATGATCGAAGGTCGCCCAGACTGGTGTATTTCTCGTCAGCGTACTTGGGGTGTGCCAATCCCATTCTTTGTACACAAAGATACCAACGAACTACACCCTCGTACCCCTGAATTAATTGAAGAAGTTGCAAAACTGATTGAAAAAGAAGGGATTGATGGTTGGTATAACCGTGAAGCCAAAGAATTCATTGGTGATGATGCTGAACAGTACAATGCAGTCCGTGACACTTTGGATGTGTGGTTCGACTCAGGCACAACCCATTATGCTGTGTTACGTGAACGTGCAGAACTTGAAGACCCAGCAGATTTATACCTTGAAGGCTCAGACCAACATCGTGGTTGGTTCCAGTCTTCATTGTTAACGTCGATTGCGATTCATAAACGTGCGCCATATAAAGCCTTGTTGACCCATGGTTTTACAGTAGACGAAAAAGGTCGTAAGTTATCAAAATCATTGGGTAACTTTATCCCACTTGAAGATATCATCAAGCAGTTAGGTGCGGATGGCTTACGTCTATATGTTGCTTCAAGTGACTATCGCTATGAAATTGCGGCAAGTAATGAAATCTTTAGTCGTGTAAGTGATAGTTACCGTCGTATTCGTAATACTTTGCGTTTCTTGTTGGCGAACTTAAATGGTTTTAAACCATCAACAGATGCCTTGCCAGTAGATCAATTGATTGCACTTGATCAATACATCTTACAACGTGCAGCTGATGTACAGAAAACCATTCAACAAGCTTATGAAGATATGAATTTCCATGTCGTGAGCAATGCTTTAACGAGTTTCTGTATCAATGACTTGGGTGGTTTCTACTTAGACATCATCAAAGACCGTCAATACACCACCAAGGCAGATTCAGCAGCTCGCCATTCAGCACAAACTGCGTTATATCATTTGGTTCAAGCTTTTGTTCGCTGGATGAGCCCTATCTTGAGCTTTACTGCACAAGAAGCTTGGCCATTGATTCCAGAACAAACTGAAAAATATGTATTTACTGCAAATTGGTATGATATTCCAGTTGCATCCAACAGCAACTTGATCTCTGAAGCGGATTGGCAGACCTTAATTGAAGTTAAATCTGCGGTCAATAAACAGATTGAAGCTGCGCGTAATGTGAAACTGATTGGTAGTAACCTGTCGGCTAAAGTTGAACTTTGGGCAAATGCGGATCTACAAAAAGTATTGAACCAATTGGGCGATGAACTTCGTTTTGTCTTAATTACCTCGCAAGCTATTGTTTATGACTATGCTGAACAAGGTGAAGCAACGGATATTGAGGGCTTACGTGTTAAGGTTTCAGCTGCTGAAGGTGAGAAATGCGCACGTTGCTGGCATGTACTTCCAGATGTAAATACACATCTTGAACATCCAGGTCTATGTTCTCGTTGTATTATCAACCTTCCTACAGGTCAAGGCGAAGAGAGAAAATATGCCTAATCCGCAAAATAAAAAGGGCTTATTCCAGTTTTATCCTCATAATTTGATGTGGCTTGGACTGTCTGTCCTGGCCATTATCATTGACCAATGGACAAAAAACATTGCTAGTACAGATCTGACTTATGCTCAGCCTGTACCTGTTCTGCCTTTTTTGAACTGGACATTACTGCATAATTACGGCGCAGCATTTAGCTTCTTGTCCGATGCAGGTGGATGGCAACATTATTTATTTACGGGACTGGCGGGTATCGTCTCTATCGTCTTTATTTTTTGGCTGATGCGTATGCCAAAAACAACGCTGATTTTACCTGCTGCGATCGCATTGATTCTTGGGGGTGCATTAGGCAATTTGATTGATCGTATGACATTGGGTTATGTGGTTGATTTTATCCATTTGCATTATCAAGGAAGTAATTTTCCTGCATTCAATATTGCGGACAGTGCGATTACCCTCGGCACCATTTTATTGTTAATTGATACCTTCTTTTTAGAAAAGCATCGTATTCAACGTGCGGAAGCGCAAAATGACTGAACAAATTATTAACCCCAATGACGAAACACGTATTGCGGATGGATCAAAAGTAGAAATGCACTTTTCTGTTGCGATTGAAAGTGGCGTTGAAATTGATAATACCCGTAACCGTGAAGAACCTGTCAGTTTAGTTATGGGTGATGGCAGCTTATTACCAGGGTTTGAAAATGCCTTATTTGGTCTGCGTGCTGGTGACCGTCGTACTGTCAGCTTACCTCCTGAAGATGCTTTCGGTCCGTGGAATCCTGAGAACGTACAAAAGTTTGATACGGTAAAATTCGAACAGCGTCCTGTAGAAGGACATATGATTGAGTTTGAAGATAAAGCCAAACAAAGCTTATTTGGCGTGGTTAAAACTGTAGGTGAAGACATCACCGAAGTCGATTTTAACCACCCACTCGCAGGTAAAAATATTACCTTTGAAGTTGAAATCTTCAAAGTTACCCCTGCAGGTCAGCAAGGCGTGAAAATCATGTAAGCCTTTGCTTATATGTACTAGCTCAAACCAGATCTGACAGTTACCCATTTTTTAGTGTGCCTGTCAGGTTAAATTTGAGCTAAATTCTTCTCAGCCCAAATTCGCTTCCCATCAAGTACTGTTTCCAGTGGTGTG
>WNDP01000129.1 GCA_009912575.1 Acinetobacter bereziniae | reverse complement strand
CTATGGAAAAAATGGTCAGGCTATCATCACCGAAGTTTGGTCGAAACTAAGATGCATTGCATCAAATTATTAGGCGATAAACTCAGTGCTAGGAACTTTCAAAGCCAAGTCAATGAGGTACATGCCCGTATAGCTATTTTAAATAAATTTACAGAATTAGGCCGACCTCATACTCAAGTTGTCACTTAAATTTGAGGCGCCTAGGAGAACTTTGCCTTTAAATCCTTTATGCAACAAAGCCAGGAGAAACTAAAATCTGTTTGTGTTCCCCTTCTTTGATATATTCAATTTTCAATCGATCCAAAGATAAGGCTGGCGATGCAATATAGAATCATGACTTGGCGTCATCTTTTAAATATTGGCCAAGGGAATATTCCATTTTAAAAAAAGGCAATGAATCGTCAAAGTATTCTCTTGAATAATATAACGGGTATTCAAAGCAGGCCACCAAATCACAGCAATGGTTAAAATATAAACGGCTGTATGTTCTGGATATTCAGCCATTGTCCCCTTGGCATACATCGTAAAAAGCAATTGAACCAATAAACCTGTCATTGCAATTAAGAAACCCAAAACCCACCAATCAATTTTACTACGAAATTTTTGCATTACGTTCTTCAAAGTTTCCCCCATAAAAATATTATTCTATCTGAATTTCAAGTAAAATATGACTATAAAATCATCGTCTTAAATAATAAGAAACGCCCTGTCGAGCGTTTTAATTTTGACTGAACTTTTAAACATTAATTTTTTAAATAGCGATCAAAAATTTCAGAAAAATCATAATTCTCAATTTGTCGAATACGCTGATTGGCATAATCTTCGACTTGTTGCGCAGTCTGGTTAATAATTTCAGGTAAATTTAAAATTGCCTGTTCACTGAGTTCTCGTAAGTTAAACATTTTTTGTACATTATCAGTGCTTTGTAATAGCACATTACGTTTATGATTGATCTCTTTGCATGTTTCACCAATGGTAAATAATGCTTTATAAAGATCGCGAATTTTCTCGATTTGTTTTTTATCAATATCGATAGAGAAATGCTGTTCACCTAATTGAAACTTGATTTCAGCATCTAAATCCACAGTACCTGCTGTTTCTAAAAGAACATTCTTAATTGGATTGTGCTTATACAAGTAGCGATATAACATGCATTTTTTACTGATAGCACTTTTACCATCTAGGTGCATAAAGGCAACATCGGTAAAGCAATATTCATCTGTTTTGCTTTTGATGACAAAGAAAATTTTCTCGTTATCTTCATGAAAAATATAATCATCAATATCTGTTTTATTGAAATCATGCGGCTCAATAATTGTACCAATATCACTCATACCCATCATTTCTGAGGCTAAATTTTTAAACATTTTATGTTTTCCAGCGCTTTTATAAATTATGAAAGTAAATTAAAAAAAACGAGCGTTAAACTCAAGTCAAAATTTGTTATTAAAAAACGCCCAAAATGGGCGCTTTAAATCAGATTAGCTTTTGAATAAAAGCAATAATTTGTGACATATAAGGACGAATAAAAATAAGGAAGAAAATACCCAACATCAAGAACCATTTTAAGAAATAGTACAATGAGCGATTCGATTTTTTCAGTGCTTTGGCTTTGATACGAATTTGATAAACATAACCAAATACTTTATTTAAGCCTCCAGTCTGGTCACCTGCTTCATTCGAAGAACTTGCAGCAGTCATGACTTTCTTACCAAACCAATGGTTAAAGTGTTCCATTAACTTGGTTTTTAAAGGACGCTCAACATCAGCAAAGAAAATAATACGATTTTGATCAGTCGTATTCTCTGCATAATGAATATAGGTTTCATCAAAAACAACACTTTCACCATCACGCCATGAATAACGTTGACCATCTACGTCAATAAAACAACGATCATCATTCGGTGTGATTAACCCCAGATGATAACGTAGAGAACCCGCATAAGGGTCACGATGGCGAACGAGACGGCTATCAGGTGCAAGCTCAGTAAACATTGCCGCTTTGATGGTTGGCAAAGTTTTCAATAAAGCTGTTGTTTTTGGGCAAAGTTCCGCAGCAGATGGGTGAGCAGAATCATACCATTTCAGATAAAAACGTTTCCAACCTGTTTTAAAAAATGAATTAAAACCTAAGTCATCATAACTACTCGATGCTTTAATACCACCTTGAGCATATAAAGCTTGTGCTTCATCGCGAATCATTTTCCAGTTTTCATCTAATACTTTTAAGTCTTTAAAATATTGAGTGTCGATATAAGGTTGGTTCGGCACTTTTGAAAACATATACATGAGAAAGTTAATCGGTGCGAGTATCGTTGAATGATCGAAAAATTGACGATAAAACGAATGGCGCACTTTACCGCGATTTTGGATATACAAAGCAGAAATCACAAAAATCGCCAATATGATCCATTTAATCATATAGCACTCTTTTAAAAAATTGGGATGTTCAATGGGATTGAGAACATTACAAGTTAAATTGCATAACTTTTATTATAACAAATCTACAAATCAAAAAAACCTCAATAAACTAACACATTGTTTTTATTGTAATTTGAATAAATTAACCCGATATATCTAAATATCGAGTTAATCAATTTATAAAACTCTTTAATTATTCCAATCAATAAGTTTTAATGAATTTAATGTTGATGCAGCCGTTGCATTATAAACATTACAACCATTTTTTAATCTTTCAATATTCAATTTTGGTGTTCGTTCTTTATCCGTTGTCGTTCTTCCTAATAAGTTTTCCCATTGCTTGATTTCTTTAGCATTTGTCCACTCAATACTACTCGTGTAGTCAGCTAAGTAGGTTTTATTTTGATATTTAACAGCAACGGTATCATCATCTCCTCTACCTGTTTCAGTTTCATAAACAGTTGTCCAAGGAATGCCTTGCCAGTTACCGCTTGCATAACGATAACTAATACCTAATGGTTGACAGATATCATTCAAATAATCAACATAATCAAGGTTTTACTGATCAAACTGTTCAAAAGCTTGATTAAATTCAATGTCTGTATTGAAGCTAAAATAATCTTGATTGCTCTTTGTTGAGATAATTCGATAACAATTACTGCCTTTGGGAAAACTATCTTTACCATATGAGACTAACAACTTACGTGCTTCATTGTAATTGCTTTCATTATCGAAACCTAAATTACGATAACCAGGAAAAAGCGTGTCAAAAATATTTTTTCCTGAAATATCCACTTTCTCTAATTTAATGTCAGTTTTTACATCACCAATCGACTTTGATGTCCATGATGTAATTGAATTCAATACAACACTATTGGAGGCGATATCTCGTGGCGTATACAACTTATTTGCTGTGAGAATATATTCACCAAGACTGGTATTTGATT
Source organism: Acinetobacter bereziniae (assembly GCA_009912575.1). Taxonomy (GTDB): domain Bacteria; phylum Pseudomonadota; class Gammaproteobacteria; order Pseudomonadales; family Moraxellaceae; genus Acinetobacter; species Acinetobacter bereziniae_A. The sequence continues at coordinate 10,393 of WNDP01000129.1, read as the reverse complement.
CAGCACTCTTAAATTGTTTATTGAATACTTCAAAATACTGCATAGTTAAGTTATCGGAATCAGCATTAAGTTCATAATCAACAAAATAGTAGCGTGTCCCGTTATCTAAACTATCTTCAGTTGTTGACGAGTTTGTTTGATTTGATGAAGAGTCTCCACCGCCTCCACATCCTGCAAGTAACAATGGCAAGAAAATAGCAGTCATTGCAATTTTTTTCTTTTGTATAGACATAATTAGTTCTTTTTTGTGATAAACGTCGCAAAAAATATTACATTTACCCTACAAAATATTCAATTCATTTTTTAAGTTTTTCTAATAAATAAATTTATATTTATCATCAATTGACCAAAATGACACAAAAAATGTATCAAATTTAATATTTCAGATCGGCTCCCCTATATAAAATTCCCGTCTAAATATAGATTAAATTCATAAAATATAACTACTTATATTAATCATCAAGTCATCCCTTAAAATTCAAAGGTTTAAAACAATGTGATTACCCAAAAAATTTGATGACCCTTGCGTCACGGCTTGATACAACTTGTTAGGTTATTTTTAGATATAGTTATCGTAAGATTAGTGAAGTCGAAATGTGTGCAGGAAAAGCATACACGCTTCAGAACATCAACTTAGAAGTCCTCCAAAAAAGGAGATCAGGGCATGATCCACGCTGGCAATGCCATTACCGTCCAATTGCTTTCGGACGGAATTGCAGAATTCCGCTTTAACTTACAAGGTGAGTCGGTTAACAAATTCAACCGTGCAACGATTGAAGACTTTAAAGCTGCTATTGACGCTGTAAAAAATAACAGTGAAGTGAAAGGCTTAATCGTTACTTCTGGTAAATCTACATTCATCGTTGGTGCAGACATCACTGAGTTCGGTGAAAACTTTAAGCAAGGCGAAAGTGCGATTGTAGAATGGGCAATGCCTGTTCACGAAATCTTCAATGCTTTTGAAGACTTAGAAATTCCTAAAGTTGCTGCGATCAATGGCATTGCTTTGGGCGGTGGTTTTGAAATGTGTTTGGTGTGTGACTATCGTGTCATGTCAGCGACTGCAACTGTAGGTTTACCTGAAGTTAAACTAGGCATCATTCCTGGTTTCGGTGGAACAGTTCGTTTAAGTCGTTTGATCGGTATTGACAATGCTGTAGAGTGGATTGCAACGTCTGCAAGCAAACGCCCAGAAGCTGCGCTTAAAGATGGTGCTGTAGATGCTGTTGTCGCTGCTGATAAATTACAAGAAGCTGCGATTGATCTTGTTAAGCAAGCAATCTCTGGTCGCCTAGATTGGAAAGCAAAACGTCAAGAAAAATTAGAGCCTGTTAAGTTAGACATGCTTGAGCAAATGATGGCGTTTAACTCTTCTAAAGGTGTGGTACTTGCGAAAGCAAATCCAGCTCAATACCCTGCGCCAAAACTTCTTCTTGATTCACTTCAAGCAGGTGTTAGCCAAAAACGTGACGCTGCTTTAAAAATTGAAGCTGAAGCATTTGCTAAAGCTGCGATTACACCACAAGCAGGTGCTTTGATTGGCTTATTCATCAACGACCAAGTTGTGAAAAAAGCATCTAAAAAGCATGAAAAAGGTGCTCACCCTGTTAACCAAGCAGCTGTTTTAGGTGCGGGTATCATGGGCGGTGGTATTGCTTACCAAGCGGCAAGCAAAGGCACACCGATCATCATGAAAGACATTGGTAACCCACAACTTGCATTGGGTATGTCTGAAGCGAACAAATTGTTGACTAAACAAGTTGAACGTAAAAAAATGACACCTGCAAAAATGGGTGAAACACTTGCGCGTATCCGTCCAACTTTAAGCTATGACGAGTTTAAAGAAGTCGATATTGTGATTGAAGCGGTGACTGAAAATCCAAAAATCAAAGAAGCTGTATTGAAAGATACTGAAGCGAAAGTGCGTGAAAACACAATCATTGCATCGAACACTTCAACGATTTCAATTACACGTCTTGCTCAAGCCTTGGCTCGTCCTGAAAACTTTGTCGGTATGCACTTCTTTAACCCTGTGCACATGATGCCGTTGGTTGAAGTGATCCGTGGTGAGAAAACTTCTGAAGAAGCGATTGCAACAACTGTGGTACTTGCTCAGAAAATGGGTAAAACACCAATCGTTGTAAACGACTGCCCTGGCTTCCTTGTTAACCGTGTATTGTTCCCTTACTTTGGTGCGTTTGACCTTCTTCTTAAAGACGGTGCTGACTTCCAACAAGTGGATAAAGTCATGGAAAAATTCGGCTGGCCTATGGGTCCTGCATACCTCATCGATGTTGTAGGGATCGACACAGGTGTTCATGGCGCAGAAGTTATGGCTGAAGGTTTCCCAGACCGTATGAAGCCTGACTACAAAGGTGCAATCGAAATCATGTATGAAAACAAACGTCTTGGTCAAAAGAACGACGTTGGTTTCTATAAATATGAACTCGATCGTAAAGGCAAAAAAGCCAAAACTGTTGATCCAACTGCATATGATCTTGTTGCTACTATGGCAACAACTGAAAAACATGAGTTTGATCCACAAGAAATTATTGACCGTATGATGCTTGCGTTCTGTAACGAAACTGTTCGTTGCTTAGAAGACAACATTGTTGCAACTGCTTCTGAAGCAGATATGGCAATGATCATGGGTGTTGGTTTCCCTCCATTCCGTGGTGGTCCTGCGCGTTACATCGACCAAACTGGTGTAGCTGAATATCTAGCACTTTGCGACAAATACGCACACTTAGGTAAAGCTTATGAAGCGCCACAATTGTTGCGTGACATGGCTGCTAACAACAAAAAATTCTACGGTTAAGGAGCAACGTGAATGGCTACTTTAAATCCACGTGACGTTGTCATCGTTGATGGCGTACGTTCTGCAATGGGTAAAACCAAAAACGGTATGTTCCGCAATGTTCGTGCTGACAGCTTGTCTGCTGAATTAGTACGTGCTTTAGTTGCTCGTAACCAGTTTGATGTCAATGAAGTTGAAGATCTAATTTGGGGTTGTGTTAACCAAACGTTAGAACAAGGTATGAACATTGGCCGTAACATCGTATTGTTGGCTGATTTACCAAAAACTGTTGGTGGTCAAACAGTTAACCGTCTTTGCGGTTCTTCTATGCAATCCATCCATACTGCTGCTGCTCAAATTGCAACAAACCAAGGTGATATCTTCATCGTGGGTGGTGTAGAGCATATGGGGCACGTAGGTATGATGCATGGGATTGATCTTAACCCTGAAGCTTCAAAACACTATGCAAAAGCATCTAACATGATGGGCTTAACTGCTGAAATGTTAAGTCGTATGAACGGCATTAGTCGTGATGAGCAAGATGCATTTGGTGTTGAATCTCACCGTCGTGCTTGGGCTGCAACACAAGAAGGTCGTTTTAAAAACGAAATCATTGGTGTTGAAGGCCATGATGCAAATGGCTTTAAAATTCTATGTGACATCGATGAAGTGATTCGTCCAGATGCAAACCTTGAAGCATTTAAAGCATTGCGTCCTGTATTTGACCCTAAAGGCGGTACTGTGACTGCTGCGACTTCTTCTGCATTGTCTGATGGTGCATCTGCGATGTTGTTGATGTCTGCTGAACGTGCTCAAACTCTAGGTCTTAAGCCTCGTGCTGTGATTCGCTCTATGGCAATTGCTGGTTGTGATGCTGCGATCATGGGTTATGGTTCTGTTCCTGCAACACAAAAAGCGCTTAAACGTGCTGGCTTAACGATGGAAGACATCCAAACCATCGAGTTAAACGAGGCATTTGCTGCTCAAGGTCTTTCTGTAATGAAAGGCTTGAACATCTATGACAAGCAAGACAAGATCAACTTGAACGGCGGTGCGATTGCATTGGGTCATCCATTGGGTTGTTCTGGCGCGCGTATCACCACAACATTGTTGAACGTGATGGAACAACAAGATACGCAAATCGGTCTTGCAACCATGTGTATCGGTCTTGGTCAAGGTATTGCGACCATTATCGAACGTGTTTAATTTTTAATTAGACACCACGATAAAAAATCCCCGCTTTATGCGGGGATTTTTTATTATTGAATTTTATTTATTTTGAAAATGATTAATATCAAAGTTCATCAAGATCAATCATATAGAAAAATAACCATAACAATTTAAGGCTGAAATAAAATCAATTTTCATATAAAAGCCAATCCTATGATTGGCTTGAAAATATATTTAGAACACCACCATACTCATTACTTAGGCAGAGCACTTTGCCACTTATCACCTAACAGAAAATTCAAACGATCTGTGTCTATATTCAGTTTAAACGTTCCATTCCGCACAGCCTCTAAGGCTTTTTCACGATTCATTCCCATTGAAAGTGGTTCCATCATGGTAAACAAGCCTGTAGTTGGATCAGAGGACTGTAATCCTGCCGCAACGGCTAAAACATACTCTTGCAACAATGGCGAAACTTGGTTCATATTCGGTTCAATAGATCTCGGTTGAATATCCAAAACCCCAATATTATCGCCAATACTGTAGTTTTGAATTTCATTCTCTTTTTTAATGATTTGATGTTGCAATGCTTTACGCACATCCTTATCTTCTTGATAAGGGGTAACACCTACCGCTTCTTGACGAAGCTCAGAATCTGCCATCACTTTAATCGTAGGCAATGATGCAACTTGTTCAGCCTGAGTGGTGGGTAACCAAACAAGCAATGCCGTTGCAAGTATCGAAACTTTGGTAAAGTTCATACATTTCACCTGAAAAAATAAATCAAATTATCTATGCAATAAAATGATTTTTAATATATTGTCTATTAAATAGGCTATAACAAATTAAACTCAGATTCACTAAAGCTCAGACAAACGGCAAAATCCTTTTATTTTTTTATTTAAAATCAAATACATTTTTCTATAACCCATCATCAAGCAAAAACCATCTATTATATATAATGAATAAGGTTCAGTTTATTAAAACCATTTTCTGAGCCGTTGTTTATTTTTACTCTCTCCCAGCATTAACTCAGCTTGTTTGGTCAGTGCTTTGACGATAAACTCAAACAGCACTGTTACAGTTAAGAGGTATATGATGAACCTTGCTAAAGTAGCTGCACTGACTCAAATCAGTCCTCGTATGCTCCGTTATTATGAAGAATTAGGATTAATTCATCCTCTACGAACAGCAAATCATTATCGCTTTTACAATCAAAAAGATATTGAAGATATTCATAAAATTAAAGTGCTCAACGATGCTGGAATGCACTTAAAAGACATTAAACGATTACTGCCATGTTTTGACTTGGATGAAGGAAAATTGACTTTATGCCCTGTTGCCAAACAAGCACTCAACATGGAGTTAAAGAATATTTCAGAGAGAATTTCAAAGCTAAAACAATCAGAAGACTTATTAAAATCTTTTCTAATCATGGGAAAGGTTGAGGAAAAATAATCCCACTTAAATTTTATTGTGTTCAGATCATACTGATTAGCTTGAAATATAACGATAAATACGTCAATGATTGTGTTAATTGCATTACTCAAACTTCCCATGTTTTAGCACGCTGACTCGTTCTCTTTCTTCAGAATCCAAATCATCCCAAGATTTTCGCTTATCCCAAAACCAATATCCGTTTCTATCCTTGGCTACACATCCTGCATCGGACTGAGTTTTAAAAGTCACGTAATCAGCGTCTTCAAGTTTGCCAAAACGCTCTTCATAGATATCATGCTTATCTTTGGCGTAGCAATCGCCTAATAACTTAAAAGTTTTTGGATCTGCATCATCCAAAATAGAAAAAATACCACCATCAAGCATGTTGAAATAACGATAAACATGGCGTTTATCTTGATAAAAATTAGATGGGTTTAATTTCTTAAATGTTGAGATATCTATTGTTCCAGTCAATGAAAGCTCACTATCCCCACCAAAACCAAAATGCGTATAAAAACGATCACTAAAAATAGACAAACTCTTGCTAGGCCGAACATGTTCAGAGAATAAATGGCTGCAACGATTTGCATAGGGAAACTTTAAGGCCAATTGTTGTTGTGAATTGATATATAAATTATCCCGTACATGGAGCCATTGTTTATTTTCCTGCTCAATATCCAAGGCTGCTTGCTTCTCTTCGATAACACATTTGTCGTACTCAATTTGCTCAGCGCAGAGAATGGGTGCAATACCTAAAAACTGTTTCCAGCCATAAACCTTTTTATAAGTATCAAACTCAAGAATTGGATCTCGTTCAATTTGATAAATACCAAAATGATAACGATATAATGCAACACTTTTACAGTCTTGTTTAACCAAAAATGGTTTCTGGTAGACATAACTTATGCCACCAACCAATAGCAGTATAAGTATCGCAATAGACATCCAATGTTTTATATTTCTCATTCATCCAAGTCTATTTATTGTGTTCACAAAGCTTCTTGTAATACCTCAGCATTTTGTTCCTTTTTCTGATTGATTTGACTATTTAATTTGAGTACGTCTTGGTACAACTGGTTAAACTGTTTGACTTGGGCATCTTCTTTAAACAAGATTTGATTGCCTTGCTTCTGCCATTGATATTTTTTTAGCATATCAAACATGGTTTCAGCTTTTCCTAAAATTTGTAATTCATTTAAAATCAACGCATTTTCAGGGTCAAGTTGTGCACTTTGTTCAAGTTTATCTTGTAAAGGTTTTTTCAGGTCTTTACGCAATGTTGATTTTTTTAATTCAGTAAGCGCCTCATTTTTGTTTTTCATATTGTTCTGTTGATATTGTTGCATGGCTTGACGCACAGTGAGGAGCATTTGGCTAGTTTCAACATAATTTTGCTTACGGTCAGCATCTAAACGGTTCACATCTAAAAAATGATCCCACTTAGCTGCTGCAAGCTGATTTAAATAAGCATTACGTGTATCAATATTCTTGATCCAATATTTGAGTAAGAACTCAGACAAAATTTTATACTCACCTTTTAATCGAGCATCGTGAATATCGATATTTACAGGCTTAGAGCGATCTTGTGCTTGCTCCGAAAGTTGGTGCATCTTGTCAGTCATGACCAGATCAAATGCTTGTCGATTTGCTTCTTCATTTTTAATTGAAGTATGGTCGTAGTAGAAAAATCCAATAATTGCCAGAAAAATGATACCGAATACGATCAAAATTCGACGCATACCAGTCTCCAAACCATGTTATAGATATCTTAGAATATCCTAAGCAATTCATTTCTGTATATTATTTCTACAAAATTATGATAAATAACTTAGTCTAACCTGAGCTCGATAAAATTTTTGATGAAATATGATATTGGGAAACGTCATCCGCAACTGTTTGTGGCAGGACTACTTTTATAAAGCATTGTTTTTGTGACTGATTAAATATATTACTGGTCGTTGACGAGTTTTGCGGTGAGCAACGATACCGCTGCACAAGATGGTTACCCTTGCGGAGCTTCGCTTCTCATCCCGAAAGAAAAGATTCAAGTATGGCGAGCCGTAAGCTGATCCTGAAATTGAGTGAAAACTCAGCAAGACTCCACTGAGACTTATTGTTTTTCAATGTATTGAAGATATGGCTGCATCGAATTCACGTTAGTCTAATTCTGATGATCAAAATTTTACTTTAAATTTTCCTTACTGAACCCCATCATAAGCAGTAATTAGATTGTAGAGATTTCCCATGCGCGTAGATATTTGGTCAGATGTAGTTTGTCCATTCTGTTATATCGGTAAAAAACGTTTAGAAGCGGCGGCAGAACAAGCAGGTATCGAACTCGAAGTTCATTGGCATAGCTTTGAACTTGATCCAGATGCACCCACTCGTCAGGAAGTTTCAAACTCTGAGCGCCTTGCACAAAAGTATGGTCGTAGCATTGCAGAAGTTGAAGAAATGCAACGTAACATCGCAGCAATGGCATTAGAAGAAGGCATTCAATTTAACTGGGAAAATGCCAATTCAGGCAATACTTTTAACGCCCACCGCATCATTCATCTTGCTCAAAGTAAAGGACTAGGTTCTGAAGCGGAAGAAGCATTTTTCTATAGCTATATGACACAAGGCTTACCAATTGGTGAACGTGAAACCATCGAAGATGTAGCATCACGTGTAGGTTTAAACCCTGTAGAAGTTGATGATGTACTTGACTCTGAAGAGTATGCTGATTTTGTGAAATTCGATGAGCAAGTTGCTCATGAACAATTAAAAGTCACAGGTGTTCCTTTCTTCGTATTTGATCAACGTGTTGCCTTAGCAGGTGCTCAACCACGTGAAGTTTTTGTTCAAGTGCTACAGAAAGCACTTGAGACAGTAAGCGAAGACGAAGTTGAGCAACAGGATGCTCCTGTTTGCAATGACGACGCTTGTGAAGTTCCGAAAAAATAATCTCAATGGGTGAAGGGGTTGCAGATTGCAACTCCTTCAATTTTTATTTGATTCAAGCCATAATTAAAAAACTTGAAAAGTAAAATATTTTAAGCTATACAAGAACAATATTACCAAGCAATTCTACGACTTATTTTGAATTGACTTTTTATGCACGATTACGTGTCATTTTTGCAATACAGCGTTGCAAAAAAGGAACTATTCAGACTTTTTTTCTTAGACTATCATCAGTACATATTTTTCGTTTACACGAAATTCTTGCGCTGTAGTTTCTTATTTTTCTTATTTTATAAGACGGAAAGCCTCCTTTTTTAGGAGGCTTTTTTGTTTTTTTATTGATAAAAAATACCTTGAGGATAACGTAAAAGTTATCCACAGTTACGAATGTATTTTGTACATTTCAATATTGGATGCTTCAATCTAATTGTTCAAAATAACTATCTAATTTTTAATTAATATTCTATTTTGCTTAATTTATACACTTCTTTTACGATTATTTAATCTAATCTAGATCATTCATTTATGAATACTTTATGTTTTTTGTACCTATTTTTCTGTATTGAATTGAAATTTACTGTTTTTTTCAGGCATAGTGATATCGAAAATTAAAAATTGATTGACCCAAAGTTTAAGAAAGCACGCATATGAAGAAAATTCCAAAGTTAATTTTCTCAAAATTACCTTATGCCTTATTATTAGGTGGTCTTTTGGGGAACTCTGCTTTCGCAGAGCTAAACAGTAGTCTTGATGCCAATACAGAGGCTCAAAAGACTGATTCACATCATTCATTATCTTCTATAGAAGCAGATGAGAAAGGTTGGTTGAATTATATTCCAAAAATTGTTGACTCTACCCCAACTATTTTTCCAGGACAATCAGACCAAGATATCGTTCCTCCGACTCAAACAACTGAAGATCAGACATGGGCGGATAAAAAGCAGAAAAAACTCAGCGATTGGGTAGATCGTACGGCCAATAAAATGGATGGATGGTTTGGAGAAACTGACCCAGCCCGTCCAGCAACAGCAACATTACGTATTCTGGTTGATAATCAGTGGAATAAACATGATGGCTATGATGTTAATCCACGGATTCGAGGTAAGATTAAGCTGCCAACGTTAGAAAATCGTTTAAGCGTTGTTTTTGGTGATGATTCATTAGATGATGAAATTGCTAATAATATTGCAATTTCTAATAACCATTCAGATGGCGATCCAAACAAGAGAATCAATGGTAAACAAATCAGAGATGATAATAGTTCGGTTGCATTACGTTGGTCACAACTGTCAAAACGCTTACCCTTTGATGTAGATGCAGATTTGGGTATTCGTTCAGGTGATGATGTTTATGCACGTTTAAAAGCTCAAAAAGATTGGTCACTAGGAAATGATTTTACCTTTCATGCTGAACAGATTTATCGTTATGGGATCGACAGTGAGAATTATCTGAGAACCAACTTAGAGTTGACTCATGCTCGACCAAATCAGCCCTTTATTTCCAATCGGTTTTATCTGACCTATGCGGATGAACAAGATGATGATTTGACTTGGGATAACCGTACCTATCGTCAGCATCAATTCTTTAAAAACAACCGTTTTAACTACGGTATTTATACGGGAGGTTATTATAATAATAATGACCTTAAACTGAACAGTTGGGGGCCGTTTATCTCTTGGCGACAACCTGTTTGGCGTGAATGGTTTTATGTCCAAGGTGATTTAAATTATTTTAATGACCGTCGTGAAGACCATAGCCACTTTCCAAGTGCCTTGGTTCGTTTAGAAGCATTATTTTAAGCTACAGATGAATATTTAAACGCAACTGTGGATAAGTTCATATGTATTAGTTCAGATCTGATCAGACATTGATCTTGAAAAAGAGAAAGTTACCCGTTTTGATAAAGGTGTCGAATCTTAATCAAACAAAGGTAACTTTCTTATGTTGCATACTAACAATCAAATCATTAAACACAAAGTAGGCTTACTCAATTTAGCTGAAGAACTTCAGAATGTATCCAGAGCTTGTAAAGTCATGGGTGTC
>WNDP01000128.1 GCA_009912575.1 Acinetobacter bereziniae | reverse complement strand
AATAGCTTTCAACTTTTGCCAGTGTTGATCTGTTAACATGGTACGAGGCATAGCGAATAGTAGAATTGGGTTTGGCGATTTAATTTTACTATTTCGCTATTTTTTAATCTAAAAGTGTCAACACGCCCTAATAAGACACATTGAATATTGATAAATGCACAGTTATTTAAAAATGATCTACTCATACAGCTTGGATTGAGCCAATTCGTGCCCAACCCAATCTGTATTTGACGGTCTTAAAGTGATGCTTAGGATATAAGATCAAAATTGAAATATTTATCCAACATCAATACCTTATAAGCACTTGGACTCAACTATTAAAATCAGCAGTAAAACTCAACTTTTATGATTTCTTTTCAGCCAATTGATAAATTAATTGCTCCATCTGTTCCATGTAGATGCGATTATCATGATCCCATGGGTGGAAGCTTGGACGGAAATAATCAATATAATTTCCTAACTGCTTTCTCAATGCTCCAATCTCACCAAAAGTATAGCGATATGCTTTCTTCCAGCTAGAAAAGTCACTGAGCTTTTTTTCACCTTTGACAATATTTAAAAATACAGGGATTACTAAGCCCCAAAATACGATGGTTGCAATGATCAGTCCAAAACTACGAATTGCGTAGGCATAAGGACCATGTCCCATTGCATTATTCCACACATCAAAAGCAACGGCTTTGTGTTCAGTTTCTTCAAAAGCATGCCACCAAATATTGGCATAATGCTCTTCTGCTCCTTCAAATAACTCAGGAGTACGCAATACTGAGTCTGCTAACAAGGCAGTGAAATGCTCCAAAGCAATCGTTCCACTCAACCAAAAATAAGCAGGCAAATGTTGTTTAATTAAACCAAAGATTTCAAGCACCAAAGCTTCAAATTTAGGTGCAATGAGTGAACGAGCAAATAAAGCATCATTGTATTCTTCGTGTTCCCGACCATGCATCGCCTCTTGGCCAATAAATGCAGTGACTGCTTTTTGCAGTTCAGGATCTTGAACTAAATCATGATGCGCTCTGACGGCATCAATAAAGAAACGTTCTCCTATCGGTAATACAATAGAAAAAGTATTCAATAAAGCTGTAAATATTGGACCTGCGGGTGTATGCCAATCGGCAATCCGCTCTGCGGGCAAGTTAAATCTGACATCACGACGAATCGGTAATGGCTCATGATATACTGCAGATTTAATAAACTTCTTTAAAATTCCCATGGTTGATCCTGCCTCTGGCTGATTATCATTTTTTTTAATTGAGCTGGTGCTATATTTAGAATTTTACTCAATTGAAGGTAATTCCATAGGTCATTTCGACTCATTTATATGTCATTGCATCCCTTTTATAACTTTTATTCGTACAAATTTAGCAATTATGCTGCACTAGGTAGATTATATAAGTGCTATACAAACCAATCGTATGCTATCGCCCAATCGGCACACATTTGCATTAAACAGGTACTGCTATTCTTCTCGGTGCGCAAGTCATTCGATGTATTGCAGTAGACCTGAGGTGCTCTGAGGTGCTAGATAAACAATCTTGTTTAACCCGTTTAAATCGTCATCATAATGCTGTTGCACTATTCAATTTTCTTAATACATTTCTTTTTTAAAATTTAGGCAATTTAGAAAATGAATGATTTATATTTGAATCGCCCCTTACTCAGTTGAGTGAAAGTTTTCATCTCTCTCATTGATAGGGTTGGATAATTTAAAAACTTTCTCCCATAAAAAAAGCAACACCTATAAGCTTAGGCATTGCCTCATCAATCAAAAATTAATTTTAGGATTAAAATAATAATTTTTTGGGCTGTTCATTGTCTTGCAAAGGCACGACATGATCATCTTTTAAATCAACCCCTGATAACTGTAATTTAAATGAATTACGCATCAAGGCCATTAAACGATGCGTCGCTATTTGAATGCTTAAGCCCGCAGGTCGTACATTTGAAATGCAATTCCGACTTGAGTCCAAACAACCTTTACGCGCTTTCCATGTGTAATACACCCCCATACTATCGGGTGAACTCAAACCAGGACGTTCACCAATCAGCATAATCAACATAGGCGCACCGAACGTTTGGGCAACCTCATCGCCCAAGGCAACTCGACTCCCTGTCGCAATTACAATTGGAGCGAGGGTCCATCCCTCAGCTTGAATATGTTCACGTAACGAATCGATATAGGCAATAGCATTTTCCTCTATCGCACGGGCAGAGAGTCCATCACCAGCAACGATACAAACATCATATTGTTGAGGATTCTGCCTTACATAATCGTTTAATTGTATCTGTGACTGTTCCAATAATTCACGACCAAAGTCAGGACGCTTTAAGTAAATTTCTTTATTGGTCGCCTTGCTTTCCACCAGCAAACTTTCAAATTTTAATTCTGCCAATTTAAGTTGCATATCTTCAATATTTAACGGATGGAAAACCGCATCTTTGGCTTGGGCATGTGAAAGTTGAAAGTTAAGAAGTTCTTGGGTCGGAATACTACAGCCAACTCGACCCATTGCGATACGGGCATCGGTATATTGCTTAAGTTTATGCCACGGGTCTTCATGAAGACCATTAGTGAAAGTTTCAAATTTTGAGAGCTTCATTATCGATGCTCCTCTTAAGATAATAATTTAGCAAAGTTTTTAGGCATACTATGGGGCCAGTGAATGTGGCGTTGTTCTTGATGTAAAATACCTTGTTGCTCTAACCAAGCTGAAAACTCGGGCGCTGGTTTTAAACCCATTAGCTGACGTAAATACAAAGCATCATGGAAAGAAGTGGTTTGATAATTCAACATCACATCATCTGAACCGGGAATACCCATAATAAAATTAATCCCTGCTGCACCAAACAAAGTTAACAGCACATCCATATCATTTTGATCTGCGTCAGCATGGTTGGTATAACAAATATCGCACCCCATAGGTACACCGAGTAACTTGCCACAGAAATGATCCTCTAAGCCTGCTCGAATGATTTGCTTACCATCGTACAAATATTCAGGGCCGATAAAGCCGACTACAGTATTGACCAATAAAGGATTGTATTTACGTGCGACAGCATAAGCCCGTGCTTCAATGGTTTGCTGGTCTACACCATGGTGAGCATTACTCGATAATGCACTGCCTTGTCCAGTTTCAAAATACATCACATTTTGACCAATTGTTCCCCTGTTCAGTGCCAAAGTCGCTTCATAGCCCTCTTGGAGTAAATCTAGCGTTACTCCAAAACCATCATTTGCCAACTGTGTTCCTGCAATAGATTGAAACATTAAATCAATGGGAATATTTCGTTCAGCAAGCTGAATGCCAGAACTAATATGGGTCAATACACAAGATTGCGTTGGGATCTCATACTCTTGAATAATATGATCAAGAAGTTTGAGCAATTCAGAAAGATTATGTAAGTTATCTGTGGCAGGATTAATACCAATGACCGCATCGCCATTCCCATACATTAAACCATCCAATAAACTTGCAGAGATTCCCAACACATCATCTGTAGGATGATTAGGTTGTAAGCGTGTAGATAAATGTCCTTTTAAGCCAATCGTATTACGAAACTGTGTCACCACTTCGCACTTACTGGACACCAGAATCAAATCTTGATTTCGCATGATTTTACTGACAGCAGCCACCATTTCAGGTGTAAGTCCCTTGGCTAAATGCGCCAGTTTTTCTGCTGTCGCCTCTTCACTCAATAACCAATTTCTAAAATCACCAACAGTAAAGTGTGAAATTGGTGCAAACAAATCTGCACGATGCTCATCCATAATTAAGCGAGTGATGTCATCCTTGTCATAATCAATCACAGCCTCATTTAAGAAAGTTTTCAATGGCACTTCAGCCAACGCCATTTGTGCAGCCACTCGCTCTGTTGCATTGGTGGCAGCAACTCCTGCCAACTCATCCCCGGAACGCAATGGCGTTGCCTTTGCCATTAAAGTTTTTAAATCTTGGAAAATATATTGTTGCTGCGCAACACTGTGACGATAAGTCATAATTATAATTCCTGTTCTGCTGCCTTAATGCTGGCAAATTCTTCTTCGGGTGTGCCTGAAATCAAATGATGGCGGCTATATACTAGAAAATAGACAATAAACATCACATAAATACCCAAAGCAATAAACCATACTTTAGGGTCAACAAGAAATCCTGCAACCACCGCAACAACCGATAAAATCAAAGCAATGCTTGAGGTTACAATCCCACCCGGTGTTCGATATGGGCGATATACATCAGATTGTGAAATACGCAATTTAATATGTGCCATCATCATCAATACATATGAAATCGTCGCACCAAATACTGCGATTAAAATCAGCAAATCGCCTTGTTTGGTCAGTGATAATAAAAAACCAATAATGCCCGGTATAATTACGGCTAAATAAGGCGATTTATTTTTATTGGTCAAAGACAATGATGTCGGTAAATAGCCAGCCCGAGACAAGGCAAAAATTTGTCGTGAATAGGCATAAATAATCGAAAAAAAGCTTGCGATTAGACCAGCCAAACCGACAAAGTTAACAAAATTGGCTAACCAACCATGCCCATAAACTTTAACAAGTGCATCCACTAACGGCGCACCTGAGTCTTTCAATAGACTTGCTCCTGCTGCACCAGCACTGAGAATCAAGATCAGAATAGCAAATGCAGCCAAAATCAACATGGCACCAATCAAGCCACGTGGTAGAGATTGTGCAGGATCTTTTGCTTCTTCCGCAGCCAGTGGAACACCTTCAACAGCCAGAAAAAACCAAATTGCATAAGGGACTGCAGCCCAAATACCTAAATATCCTTGTGGTAAAAAGCTGCTTGCACCTACTTTTGATGAATCAACTGCAATATCAAATAAATTCGCACTATTAAAATGTGGAACCATAGCCACTAAAAACACAACAACTGCAACGACGGCAATTGCTGTAATCACAAACATGATTTTAAGCGCTTCACCTGCACCTTTTAAATGAATACCCATAAAGACCAAATAGCAAAGCAAATATATGATCCAACCGCCGACTCCAAACAATGATTCACAATATGCACCAATAAATGTCGCGATTGCTGCGGGTGCAATTGCATATTCAATCAAAATCGCTGTGCCAGTCAGATAACCTCCAAATGGCCCAAATGCCATTCGTGCAAAACTGTATCCCCCACCTGCTGTTGGAAGCATGGTCGACATTTCAGACATTGAAAGACAAATACATAAATACATGATAGCTGCAAGAATGACTGCGACAAACATGCCACCCCAACCGCCTTGTGCAATACCAAAATTCCAACCTGCAAAATCACCTGAAATTACATAGGCAACGCCTAAGCCTACCAATAACAGCCAACCGACTGCGCCTTTTTTTAGTTCTCTTTGTGCAAAATATTCTTTGGAGTCATCTATCTTTTCGATAGAGGATGGTTCATTTTTAGGGTTCATCATCGTTCCTTTTTTATCGGCTTTTCTTGTATAAGCAAAAAAAGTGCCTTTCCTTGAATCACATTAATAATTTATTCACTCCTGTGAATCACCCGTCTGTTCAATCCGTTAAAACAGGTTTAATCTGAATCTAGCAAACAAAGGTAGGAAAAAAGTTGAAGAACTTCTTAATTAAAAATTTTCAATAAAATAATGATTAACCAATCATCTAGAGCAATTTACAATTTAATAAAGCTTCACTATTTATTTATATAAATTAATATAGTATTTAGTTAGAATATATGTATAAATGGAGTTAAAGATGCAACTCAGACAGTGGATCAAAAAGCTTCATGTAAAAAAGCCAGATTTAAAAAATGTTCAACAAAATTCTGTTTTAAAACAACGTCTAGAATCTGGATTAGTGGCATGCAAAAAGGACTTAATCAATACCGCCTTAAATGCATCTATTACGATACAAATCAAAGATATAGATAAAAATTTATATTGGTCTACTTCCCAACCAGATCAATTGCCTACTACTCAGAAGCAAGATTATCCAATAAATTCAGAAAAACACTATATTTATAAAGCTTATATTATTGATCCAATCACGGGACTGCCCTGTGGAGAGGTCATTTTATTTGACCGTAATTTACAAGAAAATATTTTTGGGCAATTGGCAGCCACTCAATGTGCTGACAACATTTCACAAAAAATACAACACGAGCAACGACAACATTTAACGATCAATGCATTTTCAATGCAGCAAAAAATAATGATTAATGATCAGTCCGTTTTACTCACACCACGCCAGTTTGAAATTCTCTGTATTTTGATTCTTAACCCGATGGGCTTAAGCTTGGAACAATTACATATTTATCTTTATGGTGATGAAAATATTAGCTTAAATACGCTTAAATCTGAAATTTCTTATTTAAAGAACAAAGTGGGTGAACTCATTTGCGCGAGAACTTATCAGATTCAGGCAGAAATTGATGCAGATTTCAAACAACTTGAAGATGCTGTTGATGCAGGTTATCTAGACACAGTCAGACAACTAGATCAGGGAGATTATTTTGCCAAAAGCAAAAGTCCTTTTTTGATTAAATGGCAACAAATTCTTCTTATGCGAATCCAAAACTTAATGAATTGATTGCTCTATGTTTCATTATTTTGGATACGCTTTTCATACTGCTTGATTGATCATTTACTGCGTTAAAAATAATGCACAAAACCAAACCCTATTTTCTGCCAATCTAATTGATTTTGTTGTTGATATTCCCACTTGAGATTTAGGCTATTTTGTGAATCCAATGCGTATTGAAACATACTGTTTAGCCGTAGGTTCCACTGACTCGAATCTTGCCAATAAGGCAGTTCAACTTGAATCACACTATTCAAACGATCCGACCAAATATTTTGGCAACCTAAAGTCGGTCCTAATCCTATACGCCAACCATCATCCAGTGACTTTCCAGTTTGAAACTGAGTTTGCAACTTTGCATAACATAAATGTTTCCGATCATCATCTGCAATGGTATAGCCAGACTGCGCTTTCATACTCATGACACCATGCTGTTGTTGATCTGTAAATCGTCCATTTTGGATCGCCTCTTGTTGCCAACCTAAAGTAAAGCCCCATGTGATTGGCGTTCTAAAAGGGGTGATCGGGTTATAAGAGTTCACAGTGAGCAGATCAAGATGTTCAAGCTTCAAACGATCATTTCTCCACTGCGCAGCACCATCCAAAAATAGCAATTGTGTACCAGTTCGAAAACCACCTTGCGGATCGATTAATTCATGATAAGCCTGTCGATGACCAATCTCAGCATATTGATCCCCTTGAATTTCACCTACTGTGACTGACCATTTACGAGCATCATGACCATCAACTGGATTCACCTTTGGCTGTTTCGGTGCTTGACGCTGTTTGTCTATTGAGATTTGACTACGTAAGCCCAATAACTGCCTAAATCGGGGTTGAGTGAATGATGCATCCACTTGTCGTGCCACAAACTGTAAATATAAATCGTCATAAGCCATTTCCAATATCTTGGCACGATCTGCTTCATTATATTGGGTAAGTACTTCAGGCATCTGTTGTGGTGCTAGAGAAGCCAGACGATGTGCTGTTTTTGCTAAAGCATGACCATGTTGTTTGGCTTGCGAATTTAACTGTGTTTCTAATGCAGGGCGATATACCGTTTCTTTAATCAAACCCTGTTGATCAATTGCCTTAATCGTTTCAATTGGAATGGCGGCATAACTAAAATTTTGGCGTAAATGTTGATCTGGACGGACCAAATCAATCAGTCCTAATAGTCTGTAAGCACAATTATCACTCACAAAATAATAAGGAAAACTAACTTTTTGCATTTCCCAAATATGTTTGACTAAAAATGCAGTTTCTTCTGGATTTAGACTCAGTTCATATTCCCAAAGGTCTCTGCTTTCAAAGTCCCCGTATTCTTTCACTTTTCGATAATACGGCATTAATGAATATTCGCCGGGATATTTCCCAACTAAACCTTTCCACGCATAAGACCAATTGTCATCACTATTGACTGTGGCAGCGTAGTTAATTGCATAGGACACTAAGTTCAATTGCTTTTGATCTTTGGGGTCAAGTCGAAGTAAGGCATGCCCAAACATTGAACTTGGATTTCCCATAAAATCCGTCGCATAGATCAGGGTGGCTTTATAAGGTTTAATTTGCCCAAACCATTGATCAAATTCTGGACAAGAAATAACAGGTAACTGTTGCTCAGAAATATTTAACTGCTGCATCAACCACTGGCTTCGGGCAGGAAATTTACAGCGTATAGATTGATTCGGATCCGCTGTTTGAAATAATGCTGAAATATCAGCATTCAGTTCATGTTGAATATTCTCTCGACCATCTGGAGCATAAAAATAACCTGAATAGCTGACTTCACTTTGATTGCGCTTTTTTTGATTTGATCCATGTTCGGCAGTACCCTCAGCATAAAGTAAACGTTTCCATGTCACCTGTTCAGCCAATTGTTTTTGTTGAGCAAGTTGCAAATAGTTCGCTAAGGTCTGTTGTTCTAATGTTGGTGTTTCTGCATGGGAATAAATGGTCAGTAATGTGCTGAATACGCTAAAACTAAGTGCTAAGTATTTCATTCAATCATCAATTTATCATGGTTATAAAATGCGGTAATTATAAGTTGGGATCAACTCACGACTTTCCCTGTTTCATGTAGCTTATCTTGTTTCTTTTTCAATCGTATATTGTTGAGCAATAATTTTGAATAAAAAAACCCTGCACCAAGGCAGGGTTTTATTTTGGCTTAAACGTAAGCTTTTAAAACAGCATCATTTGCCATCACTTGTTGAAGTGATGCCAATACTTGTAGAGAATTTTGATTTTCTACTGAGTAAATATTGGCAAAGTTAGATTTAGCCACAGCATAGAAATGTGCCTTATCAGCATCTTTAACATTTAACAAAGATGCAAGTACAGTTAAGCTTTCACCTTGTCCTACAGCCATATCACGTGCAAGTGATTCAGAGTTTTCATTTGTAAAAGTAACCACTTGTACAGTCACTTTGCCATTTCCATTACAACCTAAAGTACCAAAAGTGATCCCTAATAATTGGTTTGTAAACAGACCATTGGTGGTTGCTGCTAAAATTTTAGGCACTTTACCAGATTGGCCAGCCCAAACTTGAGAACCCACACCACAACCTACGTCTGGATCAGCCATAGCAACACTAGAACCCGCAGCCAATACAGCAGCTAAAGCGATTTTTTTTAACATATAATTCTCCAGAATTTTCATATGTATTATTTTGGGTGCAACATATGTAAATTGTTATTTTCAAAAAGATGTAACTCCTGTTACACCCACGTAGATTTATCACATAAATTCAGATATGCAAATCAAAATTTAATCAGTTGATGATTGTTTATTTCACTTTTTAAGTGACCAATCACCATTTTTATGGCGATCTCCAAGAATTTTAAGCACCAATACCAAGCTCAAAAGTAATAACAAATACCAAGAACCAAGCTTCCCCCACCCGACCATATGCCAAGCATCTACTTGACTTGGATATAACCAGATTTTGTTAAAAGTACTAATATTCTCAGCAATCCAGATGATAAATGCCAAGATTATCAGTACGGGCAACATCGGGAGCTGTATCTCATGTTGTTGTAATCTGAAACGTATTTTAGTTTTCCAGAAAATTACAACGCTCCAGATAAAAAGTGCATTACGGAAATCTGGGATGAAAAATTTACTCATAAAATTAAGATAAGACAAAACGGCTAAGCACAACATATTGCCAAAGCGCGGTAAGTTTAAAAACGAAACTTGGTATAAGCGCAGTGATCGTGCAAAGAAACTTCCAACTGCCGAATACATAAATCCTGCAAACAACGGCACAGTCAAAATTTTAAATATGGCAGGTTGTGGGTATTGCCATGATGCAATTTGTGGATGGGTTAAAAAAACTTCCATCCCCATTGCCAAAATATGAAACAAAGCAATCACTTTTGCTTCTGCCCATGATTCTAATTTTAGATACAACAAACAGACTTGAATAATCAGTGCGTAAAACAAAAGATAGTCATAACAGAAAAAACCGTAAAACTCTTGGCTTCCCATTTTAGCCGTTACGATAAATGCGATCAGCAATAAAACACCAAATAGGGCAGCTGAAGCTGCCTTAGATAGAAATTCAAACAATGATTTGGAGTAGTTCATCATATGATTAATAACAAACACTTAGCCTAAATATTTCGCACTATAATCATGTACAGTGTCAATAAATACTTTTGGATGATCTGGATCAACCCACTGGGTAATGCCATGACCTAAATTGGCGATATAACCTGTTTTCTCACCATTCGCATAGGCATCATCTAGCATCGCTCGGGTAGCTTTTTCAATTGTCGCGGCTGAACCATAAAGAGTTGCAGGATCTAGATTTCCTTGTAATGCCGCTCGTCCATTTACTGTTTGTCGTGCAACATTTAAAGGTGTTGTCCAATCTAAGCCAAATGCATCTGCGCCTGTTGCGATCATTGGCTCCAACCACTGACCGCCACCTTTTGTAAACAAAATCACAGGAACTTTACGTCCTTCATGCTCACGTTGTAAACCTGCGACGATTTTTTGCATATACTTCAGTGAAAATTCTAGATATTCACGATGTGCTAATGCACCACCCCAACTGTCAAAAATTTGAACGGCCTGAGCACCTGCCTCAATTTGGGCATTTAAATAATCAATTACTGCATCGGCTAAACGGTCTAATAATGCATGTAAAACCTCAGGTTGTGCATACATCATTTGCTTGGTAAAACGGAAATCTTTGCTTGAACCACCTCCAACCATATAAGTTGCCAATGTCCAAGGGCTACCTGAAAAACCAATCAAAGGTACTTGCCCAGCCAGTGCTGAACGAATGATTGAAACTGCATTCATTACATAGGCAAGATCCGATTTCGCATTAAATTTGGGTAAATTTGCGACATCTTGTTCGGTACGCACAGTTTTATGAAATTTAGGTCCTTCACCTGTTTCAAAATATAGCCCTAAACCTAAAGCATCAGGAACAGTCAGAATATCTGAAAATAAAATGGCAGCATCCAATGCATAACGGCGTAATGGCTGTAATGTGACTTCACAGGCAAATTCTGTATTTTTGCAAAGAGAAAGAAAATCACCCGCTTTAGCACGTGTTTCACGATATTCTGGTAAATAGCGCCCTGCTTGACGCATCATCCAGACAGGCGTGGTATCAACAGGTTCACGCATTAAGGCACGTAGAAAACGATCGTTTTTTAAGGTCGTCATTTACTTTCCCAATCAAACATTAAATTCACTCCATGATAACAAAAAGGTTTCATACATAATCACTTCTTGAAAATTTTTCTCAATAAAGTTTTAAGCTTATTGATTTGAGCAGCAATTTTGTATACGAAAACAAAACTCATCTGGGACAAAAATGTCTATAGAAAAAAATGATTAACACAAAACAAATACTGCAACACCTTATAAATTCTGTAATACTTACTCTGATTTTTAGTCATAAATTATGAATAATTCTTAGGGTTGATCTACATGTTCGTTCGCTCAATTCTTGCTTTGAGTTTAAGCTGTGTATTAACAGGTACAGCGTTTGCTGCATCTACAGCTGAGCAACCGCTAACGCCTAAAAAAGTTGCTGCTCCTGTTGAAGATCCTATCGATCCACTTGCCATTGACAGTTCTGCTTCAAGTGTAGAGACCGAAATAAGTCCGCAAGAGCAACAAGACTTAGACAAAGCAGCCAATACGCTACAAAATTTAGAAAAAACTGAAGATAAAACTTCAGGAACGGCTATTGCTCCATCTGCACCACATACCACACCTGCAAAAGCACCAACAAATCCAAACGCACCAAAAGCATCATGGACTTTAGATGGTATTAACAATGCGCAATGGTATGAAAATATTGGCAGAGGACAATTCCCTGTTTATGCACGTGCGCATGTCATGCTAAACAATGCACATGCTTCACCTGGTGCTATTGATGGTTCAAGTGGTATGAACACCTTGAAAGCCATTGCTTCTTTCCAGCAAATGAACGGTATTAAGCCGACGGGTGAGTTAACCAAAGAAACTTGGGATGCTTTAGAGTCACAACAAGGCAACAAACCTGCTTTTGTTGAATACACTATTACTGCAGAAGACTTGAAAGGCCCATACGCAAAATCAATCCCGCACGATTATGCATTACAAGCAAAAATGCCAGGCTTGTATTACACACGTGTCACCGAAATGCTGGGTGAAAAATTCCATATGGATGAAGATTTCTTAAAGAAACTTAATCCAAAAGCCAGCTTCAACAAAGTCGGTGAAAAGATCGTTGTCACTAATATCCGTAACGAATTACCTGAAAACATTCATTTGATCGTTGCGCATAAAGGTGCAAAACAATTGTATTTGTTTAATGCACAGAACCAAATGGTTGGCTCGTTCCCTGCAACCATTGGTAGTTCAGACACACCATCACCGAAAGGTACTTACAAAGTGACTGGTGTAGCACGTAACCCGTGGTACAGCTACTCACCAAGCAACTTTGTACAAGGTAAAAACTTGAAACCATTGTCATTACCACCTGGTCCAAATGCACCAGTAGGTAATATCTGGATTGGTTTAAGCAAAAAATCATTTGGTATTCACGGTACACCTAATCCATCTGCAATTTCTAAAACTGCATCGCATGGCTGTATTCGTTTAACCAACTGGGATGCGAACGATCTAGGTAAAAAAGTAAAATCAGGTGTAACTGTTAAGTTCCTTGAATAATTTCAAGACATTTTTCAAAAAACCAGTGCTAATCCACTGGTTTTTTTATTTTAGAATAGCATCACACCATCGTTCCAAAAATAAAACAATATGTTGTAATTATGCTGTTTCATCTCAATTATTTAAGGATTAATATGAACTCATGTTAAAAAATAAAGAATTGGAGATTTGAGATGAATACTTTTTTACATCACAGCGAAGACCATGGTCATGTCAAAATGGGTTGGTTGGACACCAAACACAGTTTTTCGTTTGGTAGCTGGTATGATCCTAAATACATGGGTGTAGGATCTTTGCGTGTGATCAATGATGATACGATTGCTGCACACAATGGCTTCGGTACTCATCCTCATGACAATATGGAAATCTTGACCTGTGTATTGAAAGGCACCATTTCACATAAAGACAGTATGGGAAATGAGCGTCATATCAATGCAGTTGAATGGCAATTGATGAGTGCAGGTACTGGTGTACAACATAGCGAAATCAACCAAGGTGATGAAGCTGTACATATGCTTCAAATCTGGGTGATTCCAAATGTTCGTGATGCTGAACCGAATTATCAACAAATTGAACGTGATCCTAAAAAAACACCCAATGAATGGCAATTGATTGTTGGTCCAAATGATGATGCTCCAATGCACATTCGTCAAAATGCTGAAATCAAAGCAGCATATTTGGAAAAAGATCATAGCTTAGAGGTTAAAGCGACTCAAAAATTTAACTATGTGCATGTGATCGAAGGTGAGATTGATATTTCGGGTCAAGTTGTTAAAGCAGGAGATGCTTACTTATTTGATGAAGATTCAACACTCACTGCGCATCAAGATAGCCAATTTATCTGGTTTGATTTAAATAGTTAATTCTGTGAAATAAAAACTGAACCGTACCGGGTTTTTCGGAGAGATTTTTATTTAAGTTAGGCCACCTGACCTAACGGGCTCATCTTATCATAGTACATTGCTTCAAATTCAAATTCAAATTCAAATTCAAATTCAAATTCAAATTCAAATTCAAATTCAAATTCAAATTCAAATTCAAATTCAAATTCAAATTCAAATTCAAATTCAAATGGTGATACATAACCTAGAGCACTATGTACACGCTTTTTATTGAACCAATCCACCCAGTTTAATGTCGCAAGTTGTACATCTACCAAACCTTGCCAATCTGCTTTTAGATATTCA
>WNDP01000127.1 GCA_009912575.1 Acinetobacter bereziniae | reverse complement strand
CAACACAACTTATTTAAACCCAAGAGGAAAATACCATGATTAAAGGTTTAGCAATTACACCGCCCATACTCGGCAGAATCAGCATTGGTAAGATGGTTGAAAAGAATGGTAAACGACTCCCTGAAAAAGATGACCAGTTTACTATTACCAGCCAACTTCAAGGAAAAGACGGATGGATTAAGCATCCACTTGATGAACAGCTTCGAGCCAAAGCACCCAATCAAAAACTCCGTACCATTCCAGTACGGATGATCTTTAATGATCCCGAACTCAACCTTCGAGCTGAGTATACCTTATTTGACCGACAGACTGGACGACCTGTATGTATTGGCAATGGAGAGACTTGCCAAAGACAAAGCAGCGAAGGTGTAGAACAACATCCATGTCCATCACCAGATTTATGTCCATTGGCGCAAGGAGGCAACTGTAAGCCTTTTGGACGCTTACATGTCAACTTAGACGAATCGGATGAACTTGGAACATTCATTTTTAGAACGACTGGCTTTAACAGTATCCGAACTTTGACAGCGCGACTCAGTTACTACCATGCAGCATCGAATGGCTTACTGTCATGTCTACCGTTGCAACTGACACTGAGAGGCAAGTCCACCACACAAAGTTATCGAACGCCTGTGTATTACGTAGATTTAACTTTAAGAGATGGTGTCAATCTTGAACAAGCCATTCAAACGGCTAAGGAAATTGACCAACAAAGCAAGGCTTCAGGATTTAATCAACATGCTTTAGATCAGATGGCTCGGCAGTGTTTTAGTAATGCAAGATTTGAGGTGAATTCAGAAGAGGGTTTGGACTTGGTGGAGTAGTTTTATACGGATGAAAATTCTGAAACGGAGCAACAGTTTGTAACAACAGCGAGAACCAAGGCAAAGCCTAAGCTGAATCAGGGTGAGAGTTTTGTGCAAGATATGCAGAAAGGATTGCAGCAGTCAGTTCAAGCTTTAAATTAACATTTCAATGGAGACATTTTGTCTCCATTGATAGCCTATAAATTATTTAACGGCGGATGGAAGGACAATAATCCTATCATTTGGGATAGCCAATGTTTGTGGTTTTGTTCCTGTTAAAGGCATAAATTGAACAACAGTTTTTTGACCAATACCTGATAATTTAACATCAATATCTTTAAATGCGATGAATCCATTTTCAGCATATATAGGATTTTGATCTTTATATTTTTCAGGTATGGCTTTGTCATAAGGTGGCTTAACCAGCACTGAAGATACTCCAATATTTAGATTAGAAAACCGCATTCCTGCCTCTAAAACTCGACCAGATACACCGCCAAAGAGAAGAGGGATAATGATCATAATTACTAATAACGTCCATTTTGTTTTTTTTATATTTTCGTGTTGTTGAGCAAGGGGTAGTTCATTGTTTTCTTGAGTAAAATTGATAGGCTTTAGACGATGATCATGATAGCCCGCCCATATGATCGAAAGAAAAAATGTGGTTGCGAGTAAGCTTAAGAGAACAGTCGGATCGGAATCAGATGTGTACATGATGTAAATGAACAGAACACCTAAAAGAGCTAAAAAGACATGAATCATTTCAGGTTTAACAAACTCAATAGGATCAGTAACTTCTAGTGCTCCTTTGTGCAATTTATACCGTTTATAGTATTTGTGGATAAATTTAAAAAGTGGTTTTAAAATGTAAGTAATGCATACGCCAAGTGATAATAAGCACACGATCATGAAACCATAGATTAAACAAAAGCTTCCAGCAAAAATGATGAAGAGTAGGCTATCACTAATACTCACTCCTGTTGGAAAATAATTGAGGTTGTGACAATAGAGAGTGAAGCAAAGTGCGCCTAGAAAGGTACCGAGTTTAAACAATAGTGATAAATACTTGGAAAAATCTTCAAGCTGAAGATTTGGTTTTGTAGCGTTTGGAGGGCTCATCATAGTTCATTCCTTACAAATAATTGTTTAGAAATAAACTATGGTGGATAGATGTGGAATAATAAATAGGTTGTTCTTTGATCTGCGACAATATGAGTTGCAAAGTTCAATTTTTATAAAATCGCTTTAATATTTAGTATCGGTTTAATTTTAATACCTGCAAAGCCAACTGTTCAGCAAACTTTTGTTCAATTATATCTGCTACAAAAAATATGTGTCCATGCATTATTTTTTTTTGTGTATATGGTGGTTTTTCCTGACTGTGAATCGGTAAGGCTTTGTTGCATAAAGGATTTAAAGGCAACGTTCTCCTAGGTGCCTCAAATTTAAGTGACAACTTGAGTATGAGGGCTGTGAATTAGTAAGGAGGCATCATTTGATGTGATGCCTTTTTTAATCAGATTAATTTTTTTCTTTTTTTTCAATATCTGCAAAAATATCTATTCCTAAAATTTCAAAAAAGAAATGATAAGGAATAGGTAATCTATAATGACGACATGCAGTAAGAATTATTGGAAAATGTTCATATTTGATTGCAGATAGCTCAGTGATATCTCTATCTAATTTACAATTATCCTTAATTTGGTTAAAGGCAGTGTCAATATTTTCATAAGTTATTCCAGTAAGACATAAACCATGAGTATCTGAATTCTTATAAAAATGTGCTTCTGAATCAGTATCAGGATGCCAGATTTGTGAAGTACACTTCGGAATATATTTTTCTATCATTTCCTTAATCGTTACATTCATTTCATCATTTTTAAAGACAGATGCAAAAAAAGCTAATAGTGGATAAAGTATAGAACCTTTTGTAACACTTTGTCTGTAGTTATCACTATCATTTTCTGGATGAAGAACCAATTCTAGATAATCATGAATATTAGATGGATATTTCCAATTATGGGCAAATGCTCCATTTATAGTTTGAGTTATTCCTGACAACCAGCCTACTAGATCGCCAGCATTACCATCCTGTTGTAGTAAGTAGCATGAGGTCAATCCTATATCTATTGCTTGCTCATCTTTGAAAGGGTGGAACAGTAATGGATTATTTATAATTAACTTTTTGACTGAATCACAAATCTCACTATAAGTTTCAAAAGAATCATTTAATATTTTATCAGATGGAGAAAGCGCATTCATTCTAGTAAAACACCATTCTAACCAAATTCCAAAAAGAGAAATTCTGCCAATAATATCGAATAACTTTAAGTTTATGTCTACATCGCAGTTTCCCCTAACCGCATTTGAGACCGCGTGTAAAGAGTCAAGATGGGGCAAAATCTTCTTATAGTAAGATTCTGAAATTGAAAGATATAATAAGGTTAATGATTTGAATACATCTTTGATCTTTTTCGCATCTGCTGATTTTTTTGAGGCACTTAATTTCACAATTTCCCAGCTATAAAGGATTAACCTTTCAGCAGATAAATATGCACTTTCTATGTTGTCTTCAGAATTACACCAAGAATTAAGAATTCCCAGCGCTAGATAGCTTTGCCGTATTATTGTTAGTTTGTTTTTTATACTAATATTTTCAATATTCTCAGAAATTTTATGAATTAATAAAGAAAAATTTTTGAAAGAAACTTCAGGTTGATCAACCATTGCCAAAGACTTTCTTAATAGGGATTTTAAGTCATCTTGTAAAAATAATTGCTCATTAATTAAAAATTTTTCTAAAAGTCCAGCTATTCTATCACCATTCCAGATTTCAAATTTAATCTGATCATTTTCCTTGGCTTGTGTATATTGGCTTAAATTAATTTCTAGTTCTTGTTTTAAATCACCACCAAAAGTGAGACAAATTACAATAGGATATTCTTTGTATTGGGTAGATAGATGTGTTGGGATATAGACATCAAGGATTTCATCTAAAGATGGTCTCAAATCTTGAGGATTACCACTATTCCAATCAGAACGACCTAAATTCCCTGCCTTAATTGAAAATAAATAGATTTTCTCAGGTTCATCATTGATTGATCCAACAGCAGAGATATCAACACCAAATTGGCGATTTCCTATGCTTGGTTCCGAAAGAATGGTTAAACCCATTTGTGATAATAAAGTAGGTAAAAGTACATCTAATTCATTTCTTTCTTTTAAACTAACCTGATAGTCTTTAATAATTAATTTCATTTAGAAGAACCTTCGACTTTAAAACTTAATAAACAATGTTGTAGTGAGGTTGAATCCAAAATTTCCATAGACGGAAAATCAAATTTTCGACTAAAAGACTGTAATGGCATAGTTTGTCTTTGACTTCCTTCAGGGGTCTGAATTATGAAAGCTGTGCCTTTACCATATAGAAGTGTATTTTCCGTAAAAAGACCAGCAAACACTGATTTTTTTCTTGCTTCAGCATAGGCTTTGTTCATGCTTTGTTGGTGATGTCTTCTGTACTCAAAATGTTCTGCTGGACTTATCCTTAGCTCTTTCAAACTATATGAAGCTTCAAGCCCTTGATGGTATTTTTCTAGTTTTTCTAAAATCTTCTTTAAACATAGTAGCTTCTCAGTAGACAACTGTTCTTTGTATTTATTTAGATATTCAGTCACTTTACTTGGATAACTTATACAAAGTGGATTGAAAACTATTTCAGCTATTTTTTCATTCTGATTATCTGGACAAAATTTAAAGACAGAAAATATTAATGAAATAGCAGTAGTCGGATTCATAAAGCACCAACCACATGCTTTTTTGCTAAAAAAAAGTGATCTTGAGAAAATTGATTAGTTAACTGCGTAATATCAAATTGGGCTTCTAGCTCATGATCACCTAATAGTTTGGACGCGAAATAATTAAGTGATATCTTTCGAGAAAGAAACCATCTTGTAAAAATTAATGAAAGTTTTTCTTGATTGTCATGTTCAAATAGATAAGAGGTAAAAGTATTGAAACTATCGAGGCTAATTTTATATTCAGTTATTATTTTCAATGATGACCATAACCATCCTTTTTGAATTTGGATTTCTAAAATTTGTTCAGGATTAAGCCTTACTTGTTTATCATCTACTTCAAGAATAAGTTCTGGAAACTGATAATTTAGTTGCCATTTAACAGATCCAACAAATAAGTAACTCAATAAACTTGGTCGAATATCCATAACGCTCTAGAATCAAAAAAAAATATTGAAATAATTAAAGAATTAAAAATAATTTTAAGGTGGATTAAATAATAATCGGGTGATTTTAATTCTGCAAGTACCTAATCTTTAAAAGTTTCGTTTAATGCTTGTTGAACTGCATCCACTCTTGTTTTACACGCCTTAAATGCGTTCATAGATTCTTCTACAATCTTCATGAGATTATCAATATCTGGCTCTTCCTGTGATTCAAGCAACTCGGCATTTCGTTTTAGAATATCGTAACCTTCTTTAAAACTAAGATTGCTATCTTTCATGTGTTTTCACCTGTATTACTTGAGCTTCAATTAAACCATCCTGCATTTCAACTGAAAAATGAGATGACTGTAACTGTTGTATTGAACGAATTGCTTTACCTTCTGAGCGTACTACCGCATAACCTTTGGACATTACTTGTTTAGGATTTTGTAGTAATGTTTCCCTGAGTAAAACTTCAATTTGATTGGATGCTTGTTTAATCTGCCGATTGGCTAAATATTGTGTCTGTTCCTTGATTTGAACAAGGGAGGTTGAAGCAGAATTTATTTGAGCTTGAGCTAAAGTTTTGATGATTTGTATTAATTGTTCATTTTGACTTTGGTAGGCAGAAATTTGATGTTGTGACAAAAGTTTAATTGAATGTAAAAAATCAGTAGTTTGTTGTGACCGCTCAACAATCACATTACGAATTCCCGCAACTACTTTACTCGGTGTGTCAAATGAACGATGTGCCACTTCATCCAAAATGGTACGGTCTTTTTCATGACCTATACCCACCCAAATTGGTACACTGCGTCTACAGAGTAGGGCTGCCAGATCATAATCATTGAGATAAGCTAAATCATTGATTGAACCACCACCACGTATAATCACAATAAGATCAGGTCGTGTTTTGGATTGTATTGTATTGTATTGCCCATTGTTTTAAACTGCTTGAAAGAATTTCAATAATACTGGCTACAGCAGTATTTCCTTGGAAAGTTGCAGTGTGATAAATGAAATGACATAAATCTGTTTTTTCAAGGATATCTGCATCGCGTTTAAAATCACCTAAGCCCGCTGCATTTTCAGGAGTAATCACTAGAACATTATGAATATCGAATGGAGAAGGGAGTTGTTTATTTTTATGAATTAAGCCTTCATTTGTGAGTCTTGCTACAATTTGTTGATAACGTTGAGCTAAATCACCTAAGGTATAGGTTGAGTCTATTTCTTCAATGTTGACTGAAAAACCATACTGAGGATCAAAGCGGGCTTTGACTTTAATTAATACATTTAAATCTTTAAAAAGCTCAATACCACTTTCTCGTTCAAATTTGAGTACAATTTTTTGTGCAGTAAACTTCCAGATGGTTGCTCGACATGTTGCAATGACTTTATCTGAATTTTTTTCTTTTTCCGCAAGCTCAAGATAATAATGTCCACCTTTAATACTTAGATTACGAATCTCAGCTTTCACCCAAACTGCTTCCTCAAAAGTCATTTGGATGACCTCTTGGACTGTTGCAAGATAGTCACTAAGGGATAATTGCGATTCAGACATTTTATAAATCATAAAAGCTATTGAATATATCTTAGCAAAGTTGACTCATAATGGATATTACTAATAAGACTTGAGGTAGATATCACGCATCATCGATAAGTTAGTCAATTGTTTTTAGGACCAGTCGGCTTTGTTGCACAAAGATTTATAATTTGAAGCATCCCCAACTCACTCAAATTTAAGTTACAACGCGGGTATGAGGACGACCTAACTCTGTAAATCTATTAAGCACGGCCACACGTGCATGAATCTCATTGACTTGGTTTTGAAAGTTTCTTGAATGTAGTCGATCGCCTAATAATTTGATGCAATGCATCTTGGTTTCGACCAAACTCCGCCGATGATAGCCTGACCATTTTTTCCATAGTGCTCTACCTAAAAGTTTAACTGTTCGAAGTACTTCATTTTGCTCTTGCGAATGAACTTTTTTATCTTTCCAATGCTTTGCATTTTTTCTGGGTGGAATAACTGCATGAGCTTGCCGATCTGCAATGACCTGACGGCATTGTTTTGTGTCATAAGCCCCGTCTGTATAAACTGAATCAATCTGTTCATCTAACGGGATTTGATCAAGTAAATCCCCAAGAACTTGTGAATCACTCACATTGTTTGTGGTGAACTGAACTGCACGTATTTGCAGAGTTTCGGCATCTATACCAATATGCAGTTTACGCCATTGCCGACGATATTCAGGCTGATGTTTCTTGCGTTTCCATTCACCTTCGCCTAAAAACTTAAGGCCAGTTGAGTCTACCAATAGATGTAGTCCTTCATGACTTTTTTGATAGCTGATCACAATATCAATCTGCTTTTGTCGTCTGCAAAGTGTGGAATAATCCGGTGCTGTCCAACTTAACCCACTGAGTTGAATAAGGCTTTGCACAAAGCCTGTGACCATACACAAAGGAAGTCGAAAGATAGATTTGATCATCAAACAGCACTGAATTGCTGTACCAGAATAGGTTTGATTTCTTCCATGTTTCGCTTGTGGCTGATTATACCATTGAGTCTGAGGATCGAACCAAATTGAAATATTTCTTCGCTTGATTAGAGCTTGGTTACTTGGTTATAAGAGGACCAATTCGTTGTGCGATAGATTTTTGGAGGCAGGCTTCTTCATTTGGAAATTATATTGCTGAAGAAGACTTTAAGAATAGCTTTGTGCAACAAAGCCAGTTCTAATGTGAAATTGATCTGATA
Source organism: Acinetobacter bereziniae (assembly GCA_009912575.1). Lineage (GTDB taxonomy): Bacteria > Pseudomonadota > Gammaproteobacteria > Pseudomonadales > Moraxellaceae > Acinetobacter > Acinetobacter bereziniae_A. Next base: position 6,153 of record WNDP01000127.1, on the reverse strand, counting down.
TATTCTTATCAATTTTCATTGATAATTTGCTCAATTCTTTTTTGGTAATTGTTTAAAAAATCTTTAGTCACTCTGAAGTGTTCGGTCTGCTCATAACTGATTTGGCGAATCCCAGTATCTGAAAATTGATATATCTTCGCCTGAGGATATGCCAATAAAATTGGTGAATGTGTTGCAATAATAAACTGTGACTGCTGTTGTACTAACTCATGAATCGCAGACAGAGCAACCATCTGCATTATTGGAGAAAGCGCAGCTTCAGGCTCATCCATTAAATACAGCCCTTCTCCCTTAAACTTATTCGTGAGTAGTTTAATAAATGCTTCACCATGTGAACATGCATGAATATTGCCACCATATTCAGTAACATAATTGAGTTCATTCATATAAGTACCTACGTTATAGTAACTTTCGGCCCTTAAAAAATAGTGGTCTTTTGGTTTTTTAAAGCTTTTAATTGTTTTCAAATATTGAAATAATTTTGATGCAGTACTGGCAGAGTTAAGCCGTACATTTAGTGTTCCACCTTCTTCAGAAAAACCAAGTGCTAAAGCAACTGCTTCCAAAATAGTTGATTTTCCTGCACCATTTTCACCTACAAAAAAGGTAACATCAGGATGAAAACTCAATTGTTCAATATTATTGACCGCAGGTACAGCAAATGGGTAAATAGACCAATCTGGCTGCATTTCAGCTCTAATTTGTATTGAACGCAAATAGGGTCTGGGATTGAGCATATTATTTATCCTCTTGTCATTTTAATTTAGTTTCTGTTTAATTCGGCTAAATGAAATTTAATCGTAACTCTGTGGTATATTTAATTTTTCTATTGCAAAACGGCTTTGTGCAACAAAGCCCAATTATACTAAAAATAATTACCAGGGTACAATGTAAGCAATTTATCAATTATAAATCTTGAAAACATATTTGTTGAACATTAAGTACTCTTATTTTGAATATCTAATTCTCATTTTTCCATATCCTGATTTAGTTAGTTACAATTTACTAAAATTTCAAGTAAGAATATATTTTTTACTAAAAATTAAATTATTTTTGTTTAAGTATTTGTATTCAATATATTAAACCTTAATTAACCTTATACTTTAAAGTCATATTGTTTAAAAAATAGTATTTTATAACAAACTTTCAGCCACTTTTCATGTTCAAAACTTATAATTAAATGAATGCTCTGAGTGTTTAAATGGTTTAGCTAAATAAAAGTGAAATAATTACAGAAAGCTAATCTTGACGACAAAAATTAGATAGTTTATTTTTTCTAAAAATCATTAATGATAATCACTCTCAATGAAAACCAATAAATTCAAAAAAGTATTTACTCTATTATTAATCAGTAGTTTTATACACCAAAGCTTATGTGCAGATACCGGACAACTCCCAACAATAGTAGTTGGTACGAAAGTTCCTGATGAATTTGATTGTTTGGGAATTGATCGACCGATTTGCGATACATACTATCCAAATTGGAATGGGTCAGGTGGTGGTGGACCAAGTAATCCTGTGCAGCTCACTACAATTACTGTAAATGCTACCCCAGATGACAGTGAAGATAATGATTGTAATAAAACAACATCTAACCCAATTGTGATTGCCAATGGAACAAAAATTCAGGAAGAAGTGGATTTTGAGAGTCAAGGACATGAAATGCCGTTGGTATTTGGACGTATTTATAGCTCAAATAGAGCAGATGGAACGAAAGCAGGATGGACACATAGTTTTGATTATAGCTTAGTCAAAGATAAAAATGGCAAAAATGCCCGTAGGCTTCCTGATGGAACAGTTCAGTCCTTAGAAAAAGCTCAAATTGCTTTGAATGCAGGTCAATGGTTTGTGACGCTTCCTGATGGTAACAAGGAAGTGTATGCACAAAATGGAGCACTAATTATCCAAACCAATGCTCAAGGCATTGGCTGGATGCTGGTGTATGACGGTACCAGAATTATAGAGATTAGACATACCAATGGCAAAACCCTAAAAGTTGATATGGATCCGAATAGTCTTAATATCAATCTCGTCACTGATCCTGACGGAAATATTTATAAATATGACTATGACAGTGTTGGTCGATTAACAACGGTTAATTATCCAGATGGTACAACTCGCAGTTATCACTATGGTGAAAATGGTGCTGATGGGTTAAGCCTGACAGGAATTTCTATCAATGGAAAACGCTTTACTAACTATCTTTACGGCACTGCAAATAAAGCCATACAAAGTGGGCGCAGTGATGGAACCCATACTGATAAGGTCTCTTATGGTGATACTTATTCAGAAGTCACAAATCCATCTGGGGCAGTGACACGATACAATTATACCGACTCCACTAAAACTAAAATGTCCAGCATGGAGCGTAGTGGAGTCATCAATTGTCCCAATGCAAGTGCATTGACCAGCTATGATGATGCTGGGTTAATTAGTGCAAAAACAGACTGGAATGGTGTTAAAACAGAATATAAACGAGATACTGCAGGGCGAGTGATTGAAGAAGTTCGAGGGATTAAGGACGGAAACTATAGTGCTGCACAGACCATTAAAACCAATTGGAATGACGTGACAGGATTAATCACTAAAAGAGAATATTTTACTGGTTTTGTTTCCGCAGCAGGATCAGCATTAAAGACAGAAAATTATGAGTATTATGACAGTAATAACCGTTTAAAAAGCTTCTCGGAGTGTGATCCAAATAGCTGTCGTAAAGAAGAATATGCCTATACCTTTCAAAAAAGTGGTATGCCTGAAACGATGACAGTGACTCGAAATGGTAAGGTCAGCACGTATAGCTATAATGTTGCTGGTGAATTATTCCAATTCAAAAACGTATTGGGTCATATCACTGAGTATATTAGTTATAATGGTTTTGGTAAGGTTGGTAAAATTACCATGCCTAATGGTCGAATTATTCAATATATTTATGACAGTCGTGGTCGACTAATTCAAGAAGATAAAGAAATTAATAAAGACCTCTATCTTTCAACCAAATATGAATATGGTCCATTGGGGTTAACCAAAAAGATTTTTCCGAATGGAATGGAAGAATTTACTAACTACAATGATAATGGAACTATTGCCAGTATTTCTCATAGTGCAGATGGCCAGATCATCAGCCAACAGAACTATAGCTATTCCAATCTAGGTGTACTACAAAAAGTAGAATACCGTGAAGGTGATAACATCCGCTACGCTCGGATAAATGACCAAAACCAGTTAGGTTGGATCACAGCAGATAAAGGCAATAATGGTCAGAACATTGCTCGAGAATATGATGGTAATGGCAATATTATCAAGGAAACCAATGCCCTTGGGCAAGCAAAGACCTTTAGCTATGATGCTATGGGACAGTTGCTGACAGAAGTTCAGCCAGATGGCTCGACTGTAAGCTACACGTGGGATTCTTTGGGTAACTTAACCTCTGTCACTGATCCAGCCGGAAATAACACTACCTATACCTACAACGGTTTTGGAGAGGTTCTGACACAAGATAGTCCTGCAACAGGTCGAGTTAATTATAGCTATGATAATAACGGTAATTTAATAGCAGAGACTTATGCAGATAGCGACTATGGTCGTAACACTAGTTATCGCTATGATGATTTGAATCGTAAAACTCTGGCAAAGGGTTGGGACCATACTCAAGTTTGGCGTTATGACGATTGTACCAATGGGATTGGGCGTTTATGTGCAACTTCGGATGGAAATAACAGGTAAAGGTTATGGTTATACCAAATCAGGGCTATTGACGGCACAAGTCACTAAAATTGACGGGACAGAGTACAATTATTATTGGTTATACGATGATTATAACCGCTTGTCTCAGGAAGGGGTTGGTGTAGATAACTGGACAACGATTTACGAATATGATGGGCTAAACCGAGTCAATACAGTTAAATTTAAAATCGACAATGATATCAAAACCATAGTCAGTGATATCCGCTATGAACCTTATGGGGAAGTTAAAAGCTGGACCTATGGCAATGGTCTGACCCAACAACGTAGTTATGATCAAGATTATCGCATGATCGGTATTCAGACTGGAAATCTGCAAAACTCTAGTTACGGCTACAATAGCAATGACTGGATTACACAAGTAAAAGATAGTGTGGACGATAGTAAGAGCATCAGTCATGAATATGATGTGATGGGTCGGTTACTTGGTTCTAATACAAATGTACAAGCACTAAAATGGAGCTACGATACGGGATCGAACCGATTGAGTCAGTCTGATAATGCAGCAAATTATGAAATTTCTGCTGGAAATCAGCTCAAATCCTTAACCACTGCAGCGGGTAAGCAACAGTATAGTTATGACGCACTCGGAAATTTAACTGCTCGTACAGGCCCTGAGGGAACCGCCGATTATAGCTATGCTTATGATGGTTTAGGTCGTCTTAAAACAGTAACATCAAATGAAAGCACCACTAATTATGATTACGATGCAGATAATTTACGTAGTCGTAAAGTGAACGGTCCAGCACGTACCGATTATTTGTATACACCTGACGGTCGCTTAACAGCAGAAACAACCCAAATGGGCGGCTATACCAGTATCTATATTTGGTTTAATGGTGAACCGATTGGTCTAGTGAGAGGTACTGTTAATTTCATTCACAATGATCATCTCGGTCGAGCTGAATTGATTACCAACTCTGATCAGGCTGTAGTATGGAAAGCTCAGAACAGTAGTTTTGGTCGTACAGTGACGAATGAAACGATAGGTGCTTTTAATCTGGGCTTCCCAGGGCAATATTTTGATGCAGAAAGTGGATTATGGTACAACTGGAATCGTTATTATGATCCTACAACAGGTAGATACACTCAAAGTGATCCAATCGGGCTAGCTGGTGGATTGAATACCTATGCTTATGTAGGAAATAATCCTGTTAATTTGGTTGATCAAGATGGTCTAGCGCCGACAAGACGAGGGAATGTTCCACAAATTGATCCTATTACGTCTGGTCAAATCAGATATTATGTGAACCAAATTAGAGAGTTTGATCCTAATTACACTTATAGAACTTATCGGCCAATAAATGACAGTGCTGGAATTCGAGATGTACAGTTTTTACAGAGAGAGTTAACGAGATTACAGATTAATAACCAGCTTGAAACTCAGTGTAGGCCTAATCAAACAAGACCAAACCTTAGATTTATGCATCCGCCTAGTACATTAACAAGTGGTTCAAGCTACTCTTATTGGCGAGATCAACCTTTAAGAGATATTGTTGATTCTCTAAGACCAAATAATTCCAACAAAGAACCATTAACAGTTAACCCTAGAAATGGTTTTATAGAGCAAGGGAATACTCGAACATTCATTTTGCAAGAGAATGGTATTAACATTAATCTTTTACCGAGAAGTGAATAATTATGACAGACTACTCAGATGACAATAATAAGGTTATATTTTCTAGTCTTGATAAAGAATATTTTTTGAAACTCAATAGTGATCATAAAATAATTTGGATGTCTAGACTAGGTTATTACCTATCCATAGAAATTAGAGGAATAATATTTGAAGGTCTTGATTCCTCAGGAAATATTGATAGTGAGAAAATTAATCTTTTAAACGATATTCTCTTGCAGATTTTTGGGAAAATCGATTCTAAAACCAGAAGTAATGATAATTTTCCAGATGCTGATTTCTTTAACCTTTTAAAAGAGAAAGCAGAAAAAGCCCATTTCTCTCCACGTTTATTTACATTATTTGTTAAGGATATTGAATATCGTGTATCAGAGTCCAACTAGATACCAAAAATTTAGAATCATATACTCTGTTTGGAATGATTCTATTACACAAAATTTGGGCCAGTAAATTATTTACAATTAGCCCTTTGAGCCTGCTGCGCTTCTGGTACTGCAAGCGTTGGGTTACAGCAGTTTTTGAGGAATAATGTAAGAATCGTTACCATCCCTCAATTGGTCATTTGGATGAAAATTTGTGGTCAATTAACTTGAAATTATTTTGGTTAAAATACAAATTAGAAGATGGTCTGATCCTAGACAGTATCGTGGACAGCATATCCCTCTAAATTCTTAAAATATTTATGTTCAAAGGCTTCAGGACTTAACCAGCCGTTTGCAGAATGTCGTCTGATTCGATTGTAGTAAACTTCAATATATTCAAACAAGACAGCATTG
>WNDP01000126.1 GCA_009912575.1 Acinetobacter bereziniae | reverse complement strand
TTAGAGGAATAGCCACTCGATATGACAAGTTGAAACGGAACTATGAAAGCTCTGTTGCATTAGCTTGTATATTTTTATGGCTCCCCTTATAGGTTAAATTATGAACCCTAAATGTCAACAGACCCTAATATTGAGTGAAAAATTACAAAAATGTAATATTTTTAATCAAAGGTCATTCCCTTTTTATAGATTAAATATACAATTCATCCATTATCTGCTCTGAATTCAATCAGTCAGTACCATTTATTCTCGTTCACGAGGCAATTCATGTTGAATGCTCCAAAACTTACTTTAGCTATATTAATTAATGCTGCTTTAATTACACCTACATTTGCTAGCGAACAAAGTGATGCAAAAGGTTTCGTTGAAGATGCCAAAGGTTCTGTATTGTTTCGTACTGGTTACATCCTTCGCGATAAAAAACATGGCATCGAAGATCAAAGTTCATTTGCACAAACTGCAATTGTTGACTTAGATTCAGGTTTCACACAAGGTGTTGTCGGTTTCGGTGTGGGTGTTGTGGGTGACGGTTCTTTTAAAATTGGCGACAACCAACATTCAGGCAACAACATGATCCCACGTGATAACCAAGGTAATCCTTACGATCATTGGGCTCGTGGTGGTGCAAACGTTAAAGCACGTTTCTCAAACACAACTGTGCGTTATGGTACTCAAGTTTTAGATTTACCTGTGCTTGCAAGTAATACTACACGTCTTGTTCCTGAATATTTTACAGGGACTTTATTGACCAGCCGTGAAATTAAGAATTTAGAACTTGTTGCTGGTAAATTTACCAAAGACCAAATGTCTGATCGTATCAATACAGACAGTAATCAACTTGATGATGCAATCGTTTGGGGTGCAAAATACAAGTTTGATGACCAACTCAGTGCATCTTATTATGGTTTAGATTCTAAAAATGCATTAGAACGCCATTATATCAACGCAAATTATAAATATCCTTTAGCAAATCAAAGCTCTTTGACGTTTGACTTCAGTGGTTACCACACTAAGTTTGATAAAAATGCCAATACATACTCGGCAACGGGGGTCCTGTAGATGCTGGCTATGCAAAAACAGGTAAAGCAGGCGTAGAAAAGACCAATAACATTTGGGCGTTGTCTTCAACCTATAATCAAGGTCCACACAGCGTGATGTTGGCTTACCAACAAAACACGGGTGATGTTGGTTATGACTATGGCCAAAATGCCGATGGTTTCCAAAGTGTTTATTTGCCAAACTCTTACTTGTCTGACTTTATTGGTAACCATGAAAAATCTGCTCAAGTTCAATATAACTTAGACTTTGGTGGTTATGGTGTTCCGGGATTAAACTGGACGACTGCATTTGTTTATGGTTGGGATATTAAAGTTCGCAATGTGACTGATAATGCTCAAGAACGTGAATTCTTTAACCAAGTGAAATACACCATGCAAAGCGGTTTTGCAAAAGATGCGAGCTTACGTGTTCGCCACTCTTACTACCGTGCAAGCGAAGCGTATAACCCTGTTTATATCGGTGATACCAACGAATGGCGTATTTTCCTCGATATTCCTGTGAAATTTTTCTAAGCTAAAATAGAAAAATGAATCATAAAAAACCTGCATCTCGATGCAGGTTTTTTATGATCTGAATAAAACAACAACTCAAATCATTATCAGGTCAAAATTACTTTGCTGCTTCGATTGCTTTCAATACTTCAGCTTTAGCAACTTCAGAACTTTCCCAACCTGTCAATTTAACCCATTTTCCAGGCTCTAAATCTTTGTAATGTGCAAAGAAGTGTTCAATTTGGTTCAACAATAAAGCTGGAAGATCTGAATATTCTTTCACATCTTTATAAAGCGGTGTTAATTTGTCGTGTGGTACAGCGATGAGTTTCGCATCAATACCACCATCATCTTCCATGTTTAATTTACCCACTGGACGACAACGAATCACAGAACCATGTACCAATGGATGTGGAGTAACAACCAATACGTCTAATGGGTCACCATCTTCAGACAAGGTATTTGGAACGTAACCGTAGTTCGCTGGGTAGAACATTGCAGTACCCATGAAACGGTCAACAAATAAAGCATCTGAATCTTTATCTACTTCATATTTGATTGGTGCAGCATTGGCTGGGATTTCGATAATTACATAGATGTCATTAGGTGCATCTTTACCAGCAGGAATATTGCTATAGCTCATAGGATACTCTTTGAAGTGAGGTCTTATAGAAAATCTTGACGATTATAACGCTAAAATACGCGAACAGATGTGGATTATACATTTTGCATCATCAAAATGAATGGATTTCGTCTAAATCCACTCAGACAATTCGAATAATCAACAATAATAAAATGATTGGGCAAGCCATCGATAAAAACCAAATAATTGAGCGTAATGCTGAAATATTGGCAAGATAGCAAATCCCATAGATAATGTGCAGAATAATATAAGCAATCCCCAACATCATGATCAGATGTTGTGAGACCACCATGTACTCAGCCATGAGCACAGCGGCAATAAACAGAGGCAAGCTTTCAAAGCTATTTTGTTGTACCGCATTGGCACGAGCCGACAAACCTGTAGTTTTTGCTAAAAAATCACGAGGATTCTGATTGTCAGCAGCGCTAAATCCCCCAGACACTTTCACAATAATGGTAAAAACATAAGGAAGTAAACAGGCAATTAGAATTAAATATATGATGCCATCTATCCCAGACATGATTTTTTCTCATGAAGTGTTAATGCAGGTTATCATAGCATGGCAATAACAGAATATTTTTTGTTAAATGCAGAGTTTTGCAAAATTGTGTAGTGAGGACAATGTCGTGCAGCCCGACCAAAATGAATTGTTTGAAGTTTTAGAGAAACAACGCCAGCAACATGCCGAGATTGACCGTATTCTTAAAATTGTGCTGCCTATTTTGGCGTTTTTATTATGTGTGATTTGTGCCAATTATAACTGGCAGTCAACATTAGGTACGCTCATTATTTTAATTGTGGCTTTTTTTGCAGTTGCGATTAAACGAATGAACTTATATTTGTGGCTTGCGATCATTGCCGTATATTGTTTGATTGATATTTATATGAGTTACGGCAGTATTGTTCCTTCAGCTTTAGGTCGTCAAATGGGAACAATGTTGACCTTTACTGCGATTGTCGGTTTAAGCCGTCCCTATATTGATGGGTGGTATAGTCGTTCAAAGCAAAATTTCTGATTCTATCCATTGTTGCACTGTTCTATGTTACAAAAAAAGCGCCAATCTTGGCGCTTTTTCAATTTGAGTTTTTGCTTATTTACGCAAATCTTTACGTAAAATTTTACCTACATTCGATTTTGGTAAATCATCCATAAACTCCACATAACGTGGACGCTTATAGCCAGTTAAGTTTTGTTTTGCAAACTCAAGAACTTCTTCGGTTGTTAATGAAAGGTCTTTTTTCACAACAAACAGTTTTGGTACTTCACCAGATTTCTCATCCGGCACACCAATCGCTGCAACTTCAAGTACTTTTGGATGTTGCGCAATGACTTCTTCAATTTCAGATGGATAAACATTAAAACCAGACACTGAAATCATGTCTTTTTTGCGGTCTACAATTTTGAAATAACCACGGGCATCCATGACACCGATATCACCAGTACGGAAATAACCATCAGCTGTCATCACTTTCGCAGTTTCATCAGGACGGTTCCAATAACCTTTCATGACTTGTGGTCCACGAATCGAGATCTCACCTTGTTCACCTTGAGCTAAGTGATTGCCATCATCATCAAGGATCGCGACATCAGTCAAAGGTAATGGAACACCAATTGTACCACTAAATTCAGTCGTTGCAGGCGGATTTGCTGTTGCAACTGGAGAAGTTTCAGATAAACCATAACCTTCAATAATGATGGTACCCGTCACTTTTTTCCACTCTTCCGCAGTTGATGGCAATACTGCCATACCACCGCCCATCGCCATTTTTAAATTGCTGAAATCGAGCTGTCTAAATTCTTCGTTATGTACCAATGCATTAAATAATGTATTTACCGCAGGGAAAAAGCCTGGCTGATATTTACGTAATTCTTTAATCACCGCAGGTAAATCACGAGGGTTAGGAATCAGAATGTTCGCTTGACCTTTGTACATGCCATATAACGCACACACCATGAAAGCAAAGATATGGTAAAGCGGCAATGCACAGAAGATTCTGTCATCTTTAGCGCCATCACCTTGACCAAACTTACTTTGGAAAATGCTATCACATTGCAACAAGTTCGCAACTAAATTGCGATGAGTCAGCTCAGCACCTTTCGAAACACCTGTAGTACCGCCAGTATATTGCAATACAGCAGTATCACTGAGCGTCATGGTTGGACGCTTATAATTGCTTGGATTTACTTTTGCCAATGCAGCATTAAATTTAATGTGTCCTGGGATATTCCAGTCAGGAATTTGCTTACGCACTTTATGTAAAACAAAATTCACTAAAGTACCTTTTAAAGTACCTAACATGTCACCCACTGAAGCTACAACAACGTGTTTTACAGGCGTCTTACCATTAATTGCTTGATAAACAGTGGCAAAGTTCTCAACAATTACAAGTGCTTCAGCACCAGAATCATTCAGTTGGTGCTCCAACTCACGTGCAGTGTACAATGGATTAACATTTACCAGCACCAAACCTGCACGAAAGACAGCTAAAGCAACTACTGGATACTGAAGGACGTTTGGCATCATCACAGCGACACGTGAACCTTTTGCCAAACCTAAACTTTGTAAATATGTGGCAAATTTACGGCTTGCCAATTCAAGATCACTGAATGACATCACCTTATCCATAAAGATAAAGGCATCACGTGAACCAAACTTTTGGAAATTACGCTCAAAAATATCAATAAGAGAGGTATTTTCCGGTGGCAATTCTACTGTCTCTGGAATCCCAGTCTTTTGGTATTCAGCGAACCAAATCTTTTCCATAATGCCATAATCTCCAATCAGTAATCCTTAGTTTTAAACTGTTTTTCTCAATACCGAGCATAATTTTTGGTTTCTTTGTGCTCAATATTGCATCCATTTCCACGAATACATTTGCATATATAACGTATTTCGATCCAAGGATGCTAGTTTTATCTTTGAATCAACAGTTTATTTGCTTTTTGATATCCACGGGGTAAGAGTTGACCTTTCGATGCTCGTTTACCAATATACTTCTGTAAATCATCACCTTTTAGTTTTAATTGTTGCTGTCCTGCAAGCACTTGAATTACATCATCTAAATTCAACGTTAGCATACATTGGATATATTCATCAGCCTCAAGTTGTATCAACTTGTTTCCCTTGCCTTTGTTCAGCGTTGGCAATTCTGACAGATCAATCAAAAGTAAACGTCCTACTGAACTGAGTATAGCTAAATGAGTCTGATTTTCAACGACCTCTATCGGCATTGCTTTTGCATCATCCGCAACAGTAAGGAAAGTTTTACCTGCTTTGGCATTGGTATCTAATTGTTTTGCTTGAGACTTAAATCCATAACCTTTTGAACTTACAGCAATAATTTCTTTATCTTCGTCTTGCACCAGTACTTGAATAAAACTCACACCATTCGCTGGTGAAAGTTTTGAACTCAACGGTTCTCCTGAACCACGTGCTGAAGGCAAACTATTTATTGACAAAGCATAACTTCGGCCAGTTTCATCCAAAATATAAACTTTTTGATTCGACTTACCTTGTGCAGAACTCAGATACTGATCGCCAGCACGGAAATTCAGTTTCTCAACATCAATCTCATGACCTTTGGCTGAACGAATCCAACCCGCTTCTGAAAGAACCACTGTGACAGCTTCAGCAGGCATCAAGTCTTGCTCGTTCATCGCTTGTGACTCTTCACGTTGCACGATTGGTGAACGGCGATCATCACCAAATTTTTTTGCATCATCTTTAAGCTCTTCAATAATCAAAGATTTTAAAGATTCTGGATTTGCCAACTGCTCACGAATCACAGCAGCTCTTGCCTCAAGCTCTTCTTGCTCACGGCGCATTTCCATTTCTTCAAGTTTTGCCAAATGACGTAACTTGAGTTCTAAAATCGCTTCAGCTTGCACTTCATCAATATTGAAACGCATCATCAACACAGGTTTTGGTTGATCTTCCTCACGAATGATTTTGATCACTTCATCAATGTTTAAATAGGCAATGATCAAACCGCCTAAAATATGTAGGCGTTTTTCAATCTTGTTTAAATGATATTGCAGACGGCATGTGACAGTATGTTTACGAATTTCAATCCATTCTAATAATATTCTGCGGATTGATTTGACTTGTGGACGCCCATCAGCTCCGATCATGTTCATATTGACACGGTAACTGGATTCTAAGTCTGTGGTCGCAAACAAATGACTCATTACCGCTTCTGCGTCAATACGATTTGAACGCAGTACAATCACCAAACGTGTAGGATTTTTATGATCTGACTCATCACGTAAATCACTCACCAAAGGCAATTTTTTGGCCTGCATCTGATCTGCAATTTGCGTAATGACTTTAGAACCTGAAACTTGGTAAGGCAGCTCAGTTATGACGATTTCATTTTTTTCAATATGATAAATTGCACGTGTTCGGTAACTTCCACGTCCTGTGGTTTGCAGTTTAAGTAATTCCTCACGTGAGGTAATAATTTCTGCTTTGGTCGGCAAATCAGGTGCAGGAATATATTCTGCAACTTTTTCATCGGTTAAATTAGGATTGCGAATTAATGCAATTGTGCCTTTGACCACTTCACGTAAGTTGTGCGGTGGAATATCGGTCGCCATCCCGACAGCAATACCTGTTGTACCATTCAGCAAAATATTCGGTACACGCGCAGGTAAACTCACTGGCTCTTTCATTGAGCCATCAAAGTTATCTTGCCAATCACAAGTACCTTGACCTAACTCTGATAGTAATAAATCGCTATAAGCTGAAAGTTTGGCTTCGGTATAACGCATTGCTGCGAAAGACTTAGGATCATCAGGTGAGCCCCAGTTGCCCTGACCTTCAATGAATGGGTAACGATAACTAAATGGCTGAGCCATCAACACCATCGCTTCATAACATGCAGAGTCACCATGAGGATGGTATTTACCCAGTACGTCACCAACTGTACGTGCAGATTTCTTTGGCTTACCACTCGGCTTTAATCCCAATTCGCTCATCGCATAGACGATACGGCGCTGTACAGGCTTTAAACCATCACTGATATGAGGTAATGCACGATCCATGATCACGTACATGGCATAGTTCAGGTAAGCTTGTTCAGTAAATTCTGCTACGGAACGGTTTTCTGTCGCATGATGCGCAAGGCTTGTCATAACAACCTTTTATCCTAATTAAATTCGTTCTAAATAAATGCTGATGTATCTACATTCTTATGCTAAGTCGCAGCGTCTGACGACACAAGCATAAGTGTACGCCACAACGACAAATTGCGTCTTTCGGTGTTTCTAATGACGTAAAATTATCCACTTTTTAGAAAATGAGCAACTTTTATTTCAAATCTAAAATATTAAAGTCAAATAACTCAACAATGTTAATCAAAACGAAATACTTTTTTTTTGTTCAAAATAGAAAGACCTCAATTTAATTGGTATTGAGGTCTTAATTTAAAAAAGCAAAAAACAGTGAATTATTCAATATCTACGCCCAATTTCTTGGATAATTTGTTATAAAAATCAGTCCGATTTCTTGGGTTTTTTAATTCCTTACAGGTTTCTTCTAATGCTGTAATTGCCTTTTGTTCAGTAAATTCACCATTCGTAATGAATGGTTGAAGCTTGTTCTCATAAATATATTGTAATTCATTATAGCCTTCACATTGCGCACATGAAACAAGGGACTTATCCCCTTTTCCACCAGGATTTTCATCTTTATAATTATACTGACTATTAATCTCTTGAATGGTTTTAGCTGACATAACTATTTCCTTTTGGTTTCATTGAATAGCATTACAGATTTCATATAAATCAAAGTCTTTTTTGAGAAATGTTCCCTATATTAGTTTAAAAACTTTTCATAAGAACATGGCTATTTAATAACCTTTATTTATTTAAATTAATAATTACATTTTCTCAAAAACAATAAAAACAACTACTTGAAATAGTATTTTTTTATTCACTTAGAAGACCCTTTAACACACATGTACAATAATAATTCTATTAACTAACTGATTTTTATATTGATGAATCATACATGGTGATTCTATGGTATGGCGACATGGATGGAAATTGGATAGAGGTGCAGAAGTTACTTCTCTTCTAATATGAACAAAAAAAGCACTGCTTTGTTTGCAGCATAGGGTTTGACAATGCTTCTGAAACTTGAGAAATCATTTATGCAAACCTATTAAAAGGTAAAGGGTCACATTTGTAGTTTCACAATCCAATCTCTTCTAAGGTCTTACCTTTGGTTTCTTCACCTAAGACCAGTACAACGGCTGCCACAGCTAGAAGTACTACTGTAAACATCATAAAGACTGAACTAAAACCATTGCTTGCCACCATCATATGGGTCACGACCAAGGGTGCAACGATACCGCCAATACGCCCAATCGCAGATGCCCAACCTGAGCCAAAAGCACGAATATTGGTAGGGTACTGTTCAGGCGTATAGGTATATAAAACACCCCACGCACCCAAATTAAAGAAAGACATTAAACAGCCCCAAAACATGATCGTATTGACTGAGGTGGCTTGTCCAAAGAAATATGCTGATAAAGCACACATCGCAATAAAGCCTGCAAGTGTAGCTTTACGCCCTAACTTTTCAACCAACCAAGCGGCAGCAACATAACCTGGCAGCTGCGCCAAAATCATGCCCAAAACATACTCAAAGGACTGCACAATGGTATAACCTTGTTTGACCAACAAACTGGGCAACCATGTAAAAATACCATAATAAGAATAGACGATACCGAACCAAATTAGCCACAACATCAAGGTACGGCGAGCAAAAGCACTCGACCACAGTTGAGTGAATGAAAGATTCTGCTTGGCAGCTACAGGTTTTACTTCAATTGTGGTGATGACTTCTACACCGCATTGTCGTTCAAGTTTTTGTACCAGTGCATGGGCTTCGTCAATGCGACCACGATTAATTAGATAAGGAACAGATTCAGGCACTTTTTTCAAAATCATGAAAACATAAATGGCAGGTAATCCACCAATCAAAAATGCAATATGCCAACCATAATTAGGGATTACAAAGTATGAAATCAAAGCGGCAACCAACCAGCCTAAACCCCAAAAACTTTCAAGCAAAACAATAAACCGACCTCGAACCTGAGCAGGAATATATTCACTGACCAGCGTCACAGCAACAGGCAATTGACCGCCTAGGCCTAAACCGACAATAAAACGGAAGATCAACAACCATGTCAGATTGGGCGCAAAAGCACATAATGCGGTTGCAACACTGTATGTCACCAAAGTAATCGCAAAAACTGTTCTACGACCAATTCGATCAGCCAAGCCACCTGAAAATACAGCACCAATTGCCATTCCAACAAAGCCGATTGAAACTACCCAACCTTTTTCAGCAGGTGTCATCTGCCATTCTTCTGCCATTTTGGTCAAAATAAATGAAATCAGACCTGTATCCATGGCATCGAACATCCAGCCCAGTCCGATCACCCACAATAAAGTATAGTGAAACTTCCCAATGGGTAGACGTTGTACACGTGATACTAAATCCATAAGACACTCAACAATTAGGTAAATTGATCGACAAGCGTGACAAACTCTTTATTTCTGAAGAATTAAGCTCAAAATTTCTCCCGATAATCCGTCAAAATCTTTAAACTCTTGAGAATGAAAACCATTATTGATCAAAATTTTTCGAGATGGAATATTTACAGGATCAATAATGGCGATTAAATCCTTTAACTGAGACTGTTTTTTTGCATGTTCAATTAAAAATGTAACAACCTGACTGGCAATGCCTTTTCCCCAAAATTCAGGCAACAGCATATAGCCCAATTCTGCAGTTGTTGCATCAGGACGATCAAGTTCAAGTTTGGCCAAACCGATAAAATGATTGGTCTGGGCATCTAGAATTTTATAATTTCCCAATGCCTGATCATACTGATTTTTAGATAAAACCAGTTCAAATTCCACTTCAGCTTCTTCAATTGACAATGCTCTTTCGGTAATCATTTGCATGACATCAACATTTTTGACGAGTTGAAAATATGCCTCAAAATCTAAGGTTGTAAATTTTTCAAGTTTAATCTTTGGATTGACTCTATATGACATATACAACCTCAAACTTCGCAATGAATCCCTCAAGATGCTCTTTTAAAGCGCATTGGTATATTCAGCTTTCATCTTTAGAGGACGCTGATTGTGCATCATCTTCTTTATAGATAAATTTCGGCATTTCCAAACCAAAATAAATGGCTATACAGCGTAGCGCAAAACCAAATACCAATGTTGAAATTACAGTGATTTCTAAAGATAAGCCGAAGTCGATACAGAACCAATAAAAGATGACAGCAACAAAGGAAATCGACGCATACAGCTCTCGACGGAATACCAGCGGAACATCATTACACAATATATCTCGCAAAATCCCGCCTGAAACGCCTGTCAGTACACCAGCAACTGCTGAAACAACGAAACCATGTCCCATTTGCAATGCAATTTGACAGCCAATAATGGTGAAACCAATTAAACCCAAGGCATCTAACAATAAGAAAATGGAGTGCAAATGCTTCATCCATTTGGCGATGATGATCGTGACAAAAGCCGCACAACATGTCAGTACAAGATATTCAGGATGCTTGACCCAAGTCAGTGGGTAGTGTCCCAACAATACATCACGGACTGAACCACCGCCCAATGCAGTCACACAGGCAATCAACACGACACCAAACCAGTCCATACTACGTCGTCCTGCTGACAACGCTCCCGTCATGGCTTCTGCTGTAATTGCAATAATATAAATAATGGTCAGTAACATTGCCCTTCATCCACTGATGGGTAAAAGATGCGCGCTATTTTAAGTCAAAACGAACGAAAATCTACAAGAATTGCGCACAACATTGCTTAAATTTTTTTGTTGATCCACAAATACAGGGTTGTTTCATTGTAACTTGCTGATCTGTGGTTGGATCTAGAAAATACCATTGACCTGCATGATAAACAAAATGTGAAACTTCATGATGTATCTGCGTCTGCTGACCATCATGAAAATGCGCTTTAAACTCAACTTGAGCATGATTTTTATCGAGCTTCTCTTTGGCTTGAACCACATCCAGCTTTAACCATTGATTGGACTTGCTCCATTCCGCAATCGCTTCTACATCCAATGCTTGTTGCTGCCCCAATGCAGTGGTTGCGACAATATAAGTAATCTCTTGTTTGGCAAATGCACTATAGCGAGATTTCATTAATTGCTCTGCTGTCTCGGCTTTTTTTTGCCCCAAATGTAGTGGCTGACAACATTGACTATATTGTGCAGAACCACAGGGACAGGATAGATTGGACATAGAAAACTCAAAATCTGAATAGGCTTAAATGATAATGCAACCCTACTTGAAATCGAAATTTTTCTCAAAAATATAAGATTGCGAAAACAGCTAATTTAAATCATGCAAATTTCAACAACAATCAAGCCATACCACCAAATGATCCATACAACTAATCTAATTTCAATCATTCATTCCAACTGAAATTTGAGCCTTTTATACAAATTTTTAATGCTTGTTAAATGCTTCATTTGTTCTGCACTTTTTAATAAACCGTGGAAGATCTTTCTATCCTAAAGCAACATGAATGTCGCCATTGGCTACGCTACAACTTATACCGATCATCTAAGCAAAAAAAAACAAGCCAGTTTTTCAACTGGCTTGTTTTCAATATCCTTGCTTTCAATATCAAGGTTTATTCTGAGTCATTGGATTGCGACAATGCCATAATATGAACTTTTTCAATCTTGTGCCCATCCATCGTCACCACTTCGAACTCATATCCATCTGCTTGTAACTTCTGACCGTTTTCAGGTAAGCGACCAAGATGGAATAAGATATAACCCGAAAGTGTTGAATACTGCTCTGACTCATCCACCAAGTCTCGACCTAAAAGTAATGAAACATGGCGAATATCGGTTGAACCTTCCAGCATCAATGAGCCATCTTCCAAGCTTTCAGCAGCAGCTTCCAGCTCATCTTCATCTGGGAATTCACCTGCAATCGCTTCAAGTACATCAATAGGCGTGGCAATCCCTTCAATTGAACCATATTCATTGAGGACAATAGCCATTTGCAAGGGCGCTTGACGCAGTTGCTCCATCACCATCAATACTTGTGCATTTTCATGAACAATCACTGGCTCACGTAAATGCTTGTCAAAATTTAAAACACCCGTTTCAATATAATCATTGAGCACTTTATGGGTGAGCACAATACCTGCAATATTGTCTAATTCACCATGTGCCAAGATCAGTCTTGAGTGGGACATTGCCATTAAATTTTCTTTGATGGTGGCTTCATCTTCATCCAAATCCAACCATTCTAATTCTGGTCGTGGCGTCATCACTGATTTCACTGGACGCTCAGATAAACCCAATACACCTTGCACCATAACACTATGATATGCACCATTTTCATCATCGAAGATTTCATCGGCTAAAGCTTGTGTTGCAATCACATCATCCGCTTTACCATTTTGACTTTCTGCATTTTTACCCCCTAACATTTTCAACACCGCTGAAGCTGTACGGAAACGCAGATCTGTGGTTGTGACCATCTTTTCTTGGTTCTTACGCATGGTTTGGTTCATGAACTCAATCAATACAGAGAAGCCAATGGCAGCATATAAATAGCCTTTCGGAATATGGTATCCAAAGCCCTCAACGATCAATGAGAAACCAATCATCATCAAAAAGCCTAGACATAAAATCACGACAGTCGGATGTTTGTTGACAAAGTCCATCAAAGGTTTAGATGCCCACAGCATAATCCCGACAGCGATCACCACAGCGATCATCATCACGGAGAGCTCTTTCACCATACCTACCGCAGTAATCACACTGTCTAGGGAGAACACGGCATCAAGAATGACAATCTGAACAATCACCATCCAAAAAGCGGCATGGACTGGATTTTCTTCTTTTAAATCCTGTCCACCTTCAAGGCGTTCATGTAGTTCCATCGTGCCTTTAAAAAGCAGGAACACCCCACCAAATAAAAGAATAAGGTCACGACCAGAGAAAGGATGGTCGAAAATATGAAATAAAGGTGCGGTGAGCGTAACCACCCAAGCAATGGATGCCAGTAAAACCATACGCATACACAGCGCAAGCAATAAGCCTAAAATCCGTGCTTTATTTCGTTGCTCTGGAGGAAGCTTTTCTGCCAAAATTGCAATAAAAACAAGGTTATCAATACCTAGAACAATTTCCAAGACAACCAAAGTCGCTAGACCAACCCACGCCGAAGGATCGGACATCCATTCAAGTATCATTGATCTTGCTCCATTGCAGATGCGCAATTGATATTTTCAGCATTTGAGAACTGTAAATTTCGAAACTGAGAAGAAAACTTTAGTTTATTTTGAAATATTTTTTTGTCTAAAGATTGTGCATTTTCGGAGCGACTACAACCACTACCCATGATGATTCATTTGTTGATAAACAAGCTTCTATTATAGTCAATTTTGATAAAACTTTCATCTTATTTGTATGGGTTTTTATGAAGAGGCCTCTGTATCTGTTGAAGATCTTATCTCATATGGAATGCAGTGAGTGCTAAACTTTCCAATATCTGATTTATAGGTCTGACTCCAAAACAATACAAATCATTGCAAAAGCTCGCATAACACAACATGTTTTTGTCATATTTCTTGCTTAAGCTTAAGGTAGTAGAAATACATAAGAACATGATAAGTTAAGGTGAAAAAATAAATGATGAATAGTGTATTACCTGTTGTACTAGCTCAAACCAGATCTGACAGTTACCCATTTTTTAGTGTGCCTGTCAGGTTAAATTTGAGCTAAATTCTTCTCAGCCCAAATTCGCTTCCCATCAAGTACTGTTTCCAGTGGTGTGCGACC
>WNDP01000125.1 GCA_009912575.1 Acinetobacter bereziniae | reverse complement strand
TGACACCGAGCATTATCACTTTATTTTTTATGGTTTTAAGTTTTGGTCTATTGGCATATGCAATGCGTACCTTGCCATTGGGAACGGCTTATACCATTTGGACAGGAATTGGCGCAATTGGTTCATTCCTAGTGGGAATTTTTGTTCTAGGTGAACCAGCAACAGCAATGCGTATGTTGGCTGCTGTTCTGATTATTTCCGGTCTTGTTCTGATGAAACTTTCATCCAGTTAATTAAAATATCAAAGTGCCATCCTGATTAGGGATGGCACTTTTTTGTGTGATCGAATTGTGAAATAACAGATAGAAAATGGGGATTTAGAATGGCATGGGTTTTATTGGCAGTTGCAGGTTTATTTGAAGTCGTTTGGGCATATTTCATGAAGGTTCCAGATGGTTTTAGTAAACTGACGCCCAGTGTTCTAACACTTATTTTTATGATCGCAAGTTTTGCCTTATTATCCTATGCAATGAAAAGCTTACCTTTAGGAACAGCTTATACAGTTTGGACAGGGATTGGTGCTGTAGGCTCATTTGCTGTCGGTATTATCTTTTTAGGTGAACCTGCATCTGCGATGCGGATGTTGGCCGCTGTGCTGATTATTTCTGGTTTAGTGTTGATGAAATTATCTTCTAGCTAAGTTAATCTGTGAACATAGATATCGAGAAGAGTGAGTCATTTGATGCAGCTTTCATTTATGGAAATGAATTCACCTGTAGGAACATTGAAACTAGTTGCCCACGACCAAGCGTTGGTTGCAGTACTTTGGGAAAATGAAAATCCTAAACGTGTCCGTTTAGCACAATTGATTGAAAATAAAAATCATCCCATTTTGTTGGAAACACAGCAGCAATTGAATGAATATTTTCAAGGACATCGAACTCAATTTGAATTAGCCCTCGATTTTGCTGGAACAGATTTTCAGCAAAAGGTTTGGCAAGCTTTACTCACAATTCCATTTGGCGAAACACGGAGTTATAAGCAAATTGCCGAACAGATTGGCAATGTGAAGGCTGTCCGGGCAGTCGGCGCTGCGAATGGTAAAAATCCAATTTCTATTATTGCACCATGTCATCGTGTAGTGGGTGCAAATGGTAAGTTAGTGGGTTTTGCTGGGGGATTAGAAAATAAGGATATTCTTTTAAAAATTGAGAAACGCTAATACACTTGGCATATTCTTTATAAAGATTAAAATTCAAAAATGATTAACCAAATTTTTACTCCATTGATATCCACTTTTTGGTGGCTTGTCTTAGTCTTAATTATTATTACACTCATTAAATTTTTTAAACCATTTTTAAAAGGGAAACTAGGCGAGTTTGCAGTTAGTACGCATGTAAAGCTCTATTTGGACAAGCAAAACTATAGCTTATTGAATGATTGTACCTTACTCGATGAGCAAAATCAGACGACTCAAATTGACCATATTCTATTGAGTCCTTTTGGGATTTTTGTGATAGAAACCAAGAACTATAAAGGATGGATATCCGGCAGTGAGCGACAAAAGAACTGAACACAAAAAATTTATAAAAAAAGCTATAAATTTCAAAATCCCTTACATCAAAATTATAAACATCAAAAAGTTTTAGAATATGTATTAGCTGATATTGTTGATGCAGATCAAATTCATTCGGTGATTGTCTTTATGCCTGATTGTGAGTTTAAAACAACAATGCCAAGCAATGTTTTTCGTGGAGCTGGTTGGATCGACTATGTAAAACAATTTAAGCAAACCACCATTCCCCCTATGAAATTAAAAAGAATACAATATCGTTTAGAAAAAGAAATCTTAGAAAAATCGTGGCAAACCAATCGCCAACATGTACAGAATCTTAAGGATAAATTTACTGAAAGTTGAAGATTATGAGTATTCAATAATATTGGCTGTTCATGTTTAAAAGGGCTTTGATCAAATCGTAAAGGTTTGATGCATTTTATTAAGAGTGCAGTTCTGTCTTAATCTAAAATTTTGATAAAATTCAAATGTATATATGATAATAAAATCACTCATCCTCTGCTTTAGATTTTAACCATCGCCATTGTCCATGTTTAAATTGAAAAGTATCAATCCACCATTTTGCGCCACCTCGACAAGAACTGGTCATTTGTTTTTTCTGAGGAATCAACTTGAGATCTGCCAATATAGAACATTGGGCCTGACTAAAATCAATTTTGCTTTGATCTAATACTTGATAATCTTTGCTTTTGGGTTGGTAAAGAAAAACATCAAAGACAGCATAAACTCCCATACCCATATCTGGAGCAGACACAGCAATATCGGTATATCCATCAAAATTATAATCATTAAAATAGATTTGATAAGAACGTTGATAAGGTAATTCTTGCAGTGGGAATGTTTGCTGTTTTGATGCAGTTCTAATGGTGAGTTGTCCTAATTCTTCATCGCCATTTTTAAATAAAAATTGGGTTTTTTGCCCATTTACAGTGTAGTTTAAATTACCAGTAACGGTTTGTTGTTGGGGAAAGGCAAACGTATACGGGCTGAATAATGTGCCACAGGCCAAGATGATCCAGTATTTTTTAATCATTGTTGTTCTCTTTATTTTCTATACATGCCCAAAACCTTACCTATAAATGAATGGATAAAATTTTGGACATTTGTTTGTTTAGGATCATCAGGTTTAAAAACGCTTTGGAATTTTTTGCCCACCTTCGATGGGTGTTTCTGCATTTTTCAATACACCAAATAACCATGTTTCAGCGTGTTGTACCGCAATTTTAAGTTGATCACCCAGTGCCAAGCGCCCAGCAATAAAACTCGCAAGTGAGCAACCTGAGCCATGATATTCACCCGCTAAACGCGGACATTTCGATTCAGTGATCATTTCACCATTTATATATAAAGCATTGCGAATATAGTCAGGTGTATCTTCATGTCCACCTTTGACTAAAACGGCTTGAGCACCCATTTCAAAGAGTTTCTGGGTTGCCTGTTCTAAATTATCTTCACCCGTTAAGGCGCGTAACTCAACTGTGTTTGGGGTAATGACAGTTGCTAAAGGAATCAGTTCAACAAAGGCTTTAACCAAAGTTTCTTGATTACCTAGAGAACCACCACTATTCGCCACTAACACAGGATCAAGCACATAGAGATAGTCTGGATGTGCTCGTAAAAATTCAGCCAAAGCTGCAATATTATCTGTAGTCCCCAGCATCCCAGACTTCACTGCTTTAATCGGTAAGTCGCCAACAACAGCATTAGCCTGAGCAAGTAATAGTTGTTTTGAGGTTGCTTCAAAACCAAATACTTGTTGAGAGTTTTGAATGGTTAATGCTGTACAAGCAATTGCCGCATGCGCACCACTTTGACCAATTGCTTCAATATCAGCTTGTAAGCCAGCTCCACCTGAAGGGTCTAGACCTGAAAAACAAAGTACAGTAGGGCGCACGATGATGTCCTTAATTGTTAAATTTGCGTTAGTATAGGCAACTTTGAGAGAACACTCGATAGTAATTTGATAATTGTTTGAAATGCAGATTTAAAGGATTGGACCATGATAAAGAATATTTTAATTGATTTGGATGGAACACTCACTGACCCAAAGGTAGGGATTACCACATCTGCACGTTATGGACTTGCAAAAGTAGGACATCCTATTCCTGAATCTGAAAATATTGATTGGATCATTGGTCCACCACTAAAAGCATCTTTAGCAAAATTGCTCAATGTTGAGGCAAATGATGTATTAGCTGAACAAGCTTTATTGGGCTATCGAGAGCGTTTTGCTGTTACTGGGCTATTTGAAAATCATGTATTTGAGGATGTTGCGCAGACCTTAGCCACATTAAAAGATAAAGGTTATCGACTGTTTTTAGCAACAGCAAAACCTGAAGTCTATGCGCGTCAAATTCTAGATCATTTCGATTTACTGAGCTATTTTGACTATCCTTATGGAAGTGAATTGAATGGTGAACGAACAAACAAAGCTGAATTGATTGCGTATATTTTAGAAAAAGAACAACTCAATCCAGAACAATGTCTTATGGTCGGAGACCGAGAGCATGATATTTTCGGTGCTCGCAAAAATGGTATCGAAACGATTGCCGTTGAATATGGATATGGAAGTCAGCAGGAGTTAGATCTCGCTCAGCCAAAGGCTCGGATCAAAAGTTTTGCTGAACTGCTCAATTTTGTTTGATGCGATCCATGTTGATGAGATAAATTAAGTGAATCGTTGTAAGTTGTTAAAATAATTTGTTTATTTGACATCAAGGTACAGTGATTCTTTAATTTCTTCCATGACAATATAACTATGTGAAGATGCGGAAGAGGGGAGTTTTTTAAGTAAGTCGCCCAGTAAACGGCGGTAAGCACTCATTTCTTTTAGTCGCGCTTTGACCAGATAATCAAAGTCCCCAGAAATGAGGTGGCATTCTTGTACTTCTAGTATTTCCATTAAATCTTTGGCCACTTGTTCAAAAACGTCACCAGATTTTGCAGAGAGACTAATTTCAAGAAAAACCAATAAATTACGGTCAAGGTGTTTTGGATTAAGGCGTGCATGATAGCCCATAATAATGCCATCACGTTCCAAACGCTTAACTCGTTCAGAACAAGGTGTTGTTGATAAACTGACTCGCGAAGCCAATTCACTGATGGCAATGCGACCTTCATTCTGAAGAATTTCTAAAATCATTCGATCTATACGGTCTAATTTACGCATCAATAATTTCCTTTTTTTGGTGAATTTTCACGACAAAAAATTAAAACACCTAAATTTTAACATTAAAAATAGTGAAATAAACTATTGAACCAAAAATATACTAGTTAAATAAACTAGTAAATGCGTAAAGGATAAGAAATGCGTGTAATCGTATTAGGTAGTGGTGTGATTGGTGTAGCAAGTGCATATTACCTCGCGCAGCAAGGAGCACAAGTTACAGTTTTAGATCGTCAAGCTGGCCCAGCTGAAGAAACCAGCTTCGGTAATGCAGGTCAAATCTCTCCGGGATATTCGACACCTTGGGCTGCACCGGGTATTCCATTTAAAGCCGTGAAGTGGATGTTTCAACATCACGCACCTCTCGCAATCAATATCGATGGTAGTATGTGGCAATTGCAGTGGATGGCACAAATGCTTAAAAACTGTAATTCAGAAAGCTATGCTATCAACAAAGAGCGTATGACGCGCGTTGCTGAATATAGCCGTGACTGTTTAAGAGAGCTTCGTAAAGATACAGGAATCGAATACGAAAACCGTTCAAAAGGCACGCTACAAGTCTTTCGTAATGAAGCACAATTAGAGATGGTTCAACGAGATATTGCTGTACTAAAAGAGTGTGGCGTTCCTCATGAATTATTACTTAAAGATGATCTTGCTAAAGTTGAACCAGCACTTGAACACGCAAAAGATAAATTGGTCGGTGGTTTGCATCTCCCAAATGATGAAACAGGTGATTGTTACTTATTTACCAATGCCTTAGCCAATTTAGCTAAAGGTTTAGGTGTGGATTTTAAATTTAACCAAAATGTTGAAAAGCTTGTGGTTGAAGGTGATGAAATCAAGGGCGTCGTGGTCAATGGTCAAGTGCTGACAGCTGATCGTTATGTATTGGCATTTGGTAGCTATTCACGAGATTTCTTAAAACCTCTTGAGTTGAATTTACCAGTCTACCCTGTAAAAGGTTATTCATTAACCATTCCGATTATTGATCCAACATTTGCACCACAGTCTACAGTTTTAGATGAAACTTATAAAATTGCGATTACACGTTTTGATCAACGCATCCGTGTGGGTGGAATGGCTGAATTGAGTGGTTTTAACCATGGTTTAAATGCTGACCGTCGTGGCACTTTAGAAATGGTAACTCAAGACTTATTCCCAGGTGGTGATTTGGCACAAGCGTCATTCTGGACAGGTCTTCGTCCAATGACACCAGACAGTACTCCAATTATTGGTGCGACACGTTTTAAAAACTTATTCTTAAATACAGGTCATGGCACATTGGGTTGGACGATGGCATGTGGTTCAGGAAAATTGATCAGTGATCTTGTATTGAATCATCAAACAGACATTAGTACTGAAGGTTTATCTATTCAGCGTTATCCTCATGCGGCTTAAGTTAGCAGTTTATTTGGATCAAACAAATCATCACAAAGCGTTTAGCAATAAACGCTTTAATAACAAATTAATATTCAAGGACGAATAGCATGCCTAGACCAATTACTGCTGTGATTCATCATGATGCATTGCGGCATAATTTAAATGTTGCTCGTCAATTCATGCCTCAGAGTAAAGTCTTTACGGTGGTCAAAGCCAATGCATATGGACATGGTATTGAACGTGTCTATGAGGCTTTTAAATCCGCAGATGGTTTTGCTTTATTGGATATCGCAGAAGCTAAACGTTTAAGACAACTGGGCTGGACTGGTCCAATTTTGCTTTTGGAAGGCATTTTTTCCGCAGAAGATTTAGTGGATTGTGAAAAGTACCAATTGAGCTTTAGTTTGCATCACACAGCACAAATCAATTGGTTAGAGCAGTTCCAAACACAACATGCTCAATCACAGACCCAATTCGACGTATTTTTAAAAATGAATACTGGCATGAATCGTCTGGGCTTTAAACCAGATGCTTATCGTGCAATGTGGCAACGATTGAAACAGTGTGCTGCGGTCAAGTCTATTACCCATATGATGCATTTTTCAGATGCAGATGGTGAGCGTTTGGGGAAATCTGGGATTGAATATCAACAACATGTTTTTGAAGAGACGATTCAGGATTTAGATGGTGATCGTTCTGTTTCAAATAGCGCAGCGATTCTCAGACATTCTCAAGATTTACAGTCAGATTATATTCGTAGTGGCATTATGCTTTACGGTAGCTCACCTGATTATCCTACTCATTCAATCAATGACTGGAACCTGAAGCCAAGTATGAGTTTGCGCAGTGAAATTATTGCAATTCAAGATTTACATGCAAATGAAACAGTCGGCTATGGTTCAAAATTCACAGCACCGCAAGCGATGAAAATCGGTATCGTTGCATGCGGATATGCAGATGGTTACCAACGTATTTCAACAGATGCGCCTGTACTGGTAAATTCTGTACTGACTAAAACGATTGGTCGAGTCAGTATGGATATGCTGGCAGTTGATATTACCCATATTGCTGATGTTGAAGTTGGCAGTGAAGTGGTGCTATGGGGACAATCTTCCAATGGTACTGTACTACCGATAGATGATGTTGCTGCAAGTTCTGGCACAGTCGGTTATGAACTCATGTGTGGTGTCACTGCACGAGTAAATTTTAAAATTTCGAAATAAGGAAATAAAGATGTCAAATAATCAACAACATGCTGATATTCAAAAGCTTAATAGCAATGAAGTCATGAGCGCAGTGACTATTTTTAATAAAGTGGTTTATTTATCTGGCCAAGTACCTAAAAATACGCAAATTGATGTTGTGGGGCAAACCAAAGATATCTTGGCAACCATCGATCAACTATTGCTAGAAGCCGATACTGATAAATCACGTTTATTGTCTGCAAATGTTTACATTAAAAATTTATCAGACTTTCCAGCATTCAATGCTGTTTGGGTGGATTGGTTAAAAGGTTGTGTTGCACCTTCTCGTGCCACAATTCAAGCAGACATGGTTAATCCAGATTGGCTGATTGAAATCGCAGTGACTGCCGCACAACGATAAGTATTTTTAAATCAAATGTGCTGATCAACACATGACTTAAATCATATTTATTTCGAAACAAAACTAAAGCACATGTAAACCATGTGCTTTAGCTTACGTTGGGTAAAACAAAACAGTACGGGAATGTTCTGTTGCCACAAGCAAGTTTTGCCTCCAGAAAAATTGTCAAAAAGGATATTTTTATGACAACTTCAAGCCATACAGATGACGCACCATCGTCGCCACATGAGCTGCAACGGAAACTATCAAATCGTCATTTGCAATTAATTGCCATTGGCGGTGCGATTGGTACAGGTTTATTTATGGGCTCAGGGAAAACAATTTCTCTTGCAGGCCCTTCAATTTTAATCATTTATATGATTATTGGTGCCATGTTTTTCTTCTTAATGCGTGCATTAGGTGAAATTCTACTTTCCAATCTGCATTACAAATCATTTATCGACATGGCACATGACTTAATTGGTCCTGGTGCGGGTTATTACATCGGCTGGTCTTATTGGCTTGGTTGGATTTTGGTCGGCATTGCTGATTTAGCTGCAATTATTAATTATTTGAATTTTTGGTTACCTGATGGCGTCGCTTTCACGCCCATGGGGCAAGCCCTGATTAGCGCAGGCTGCGTGCTTTTGGTTCTCGGAATTAACCTGCTTACTGTAAAACTATTCGGTGAAATTGAATTTTGGTTTGCATTGATTAAAATCTTAGCCATTCTTGGCTTGATTCTCATCGGCGGCTATATGGTATTTAGCCATTTTCAAGCACCTAGTGGTTCTGTTGCAAGTTTTAGCAATGTTTGGTCACATGGTGGGATGTTCCCTAAAGGAGGGAGTGGCTTTTTAGCAGGCTTCCAAATTGCCTTATTTGCCTTTGTCGGTGTTGAGCTGATTGGGACGATGGCAGCAGAAACCAAAGATCCAGAAAAGAACTTGCCTAAAGCGGTCAATGCAATTCCTACACGGATTATTTTGTTCTATGTATTGGCATTGTTTATTGTAATGTCTGTAACGCCTTGGACAGAAATTCCAGCAGACCAAAGCCCTTTTGTATCGCTATTTATGCATGCAGGTATTGGTGGTGCAGCAATTATTATGAATCTGGTGGTGTTATCTTCTGTGATGTCATCAATGAACAGTGGTGTGTTTTCAACCAGTCGTATGCTCTTTGGTTTAGCTAAAGAAGGTCAAGCACCTGAAAAGTTAGCTGAGCTGTCAAAACGTGCTGTTCCAGCAAAAGGACTGTTGTTCTCTTGTGGCTTTATTATGGCTGGTGCTGCGTTACAATATTTTGTACCGAATACTGTTGAAGCATTTACATTAGCAAGCTCTTTGTGTGTGATTTTGTTTATCAGCATCTGGAGCATCATTATGGTCTGTTATATACGCTATCGTAAGTTACGCCCAGAGCTTCATGCAAAATCAAACTTTAAAATGCCGGGTGGCGTATGGATGTCTTATCTTGTATTGATCTTCCTTGCGTTTACATTGGTGATTTTAAGTTTAGAGCCTGATACTTTGAAAGCATTGATCATCAGCCCAGTTTGGGTGATTATCTTGGCTGCTACTTATCAGTTAATGTATAAGCCGCGTATGAAAAAGCGTAATCAACACGATTAATGTTGAGCATGCTGTACTGATCAGGAGATGGTTTTAGGTCATCTCCTGTATATTTTTCTGATCCGCTTTATTTTCTTGTCATTGTATAGCGGTCATAGCCTTTTTATAGGAGGTGTTTTTAGATTGGAAATATCTAGGCTTCATCGTGGATTAACAAATTGTTCAAAATAAAATACTGAAATAAAAATAAAAAACACGTTTAATAGCACCATTTTGGTTAAACAATAATATCTATGCGCAATAACAAGATTGATTTATTACGAGGCATCTCAATTTTATTGGTGCTGATTCATCATTTTAATATTCCTTATAAATTACACGACACATTTTTAGGTGTACAAATTTTTGGAGAAAGTCTTAATAATTTGATTGCGCGCAATGGTAACTATGGGGTAACGATGTTTTTCGTTATTTCAGGCTTTCTGATTACCCAGCACACTTTACAAAGAAATGGATCATTGGGGCAAATCAAAATAAAAGACTTTTATGTTCGCCGTATTGCACGAATTATACCTTGTTTAGTCCTGCTTGTTGCTTTGGTCACCATATTTGGTGCAATGGGACTTAAACCGTTTATAAATCAAGCACCCAATGACATCGAAGTCTCTTATGGGCTCACTGTATTTTCTGCTTTTACCTTTTGGATGAACATATTGATCATTGAAAATGGTTGGGTGAATTATGCACTTGGTGTCTTATGGTCATTGTCTGTTGAAGAGGTATTTTATTTAGCCTTTCCAATACTCTGTTTGGCTTTAGGGCGGGGAAAAGGTTTTATTGCATTTTTATTGGTGGTTATTTGTTATGCACCTTACTTTCGTTCTTTACACTTTGCTGAAGAAAGTGGGGCATATTTATACCACTATTTTTCGAGTTTTGATGGCATTGCGATAGGATGCTTGACTGCATTGCTTGCTCAACAGGTGGGATCAAGGTTTGATCTTCCAAAGACCATTGTGCCTGTTATTTGTATTTTAATGATTATTCTGTACTTTTATGCCCCAATTAAAGATGTCAGTACATGGGGGATTTCTATTTTTGCGCTATTGTCTGCGATTTTAATTTTTTGTTTTGCTCAACATCCGCAGACTAAACCATCCTCTATCCTCTCCAAAGCAATGGAATGGATTGGTCAACGTAGCTATGAAATGTATTTATTCCATCTGATTATTCTTGGTATGTTTAAAGTCTTCTATTTTCCCAAAGAAACTTTACCTGTTGAAAAATTGATGCTATTACCCATTTATTTTATAGGTGTTTTTATATTGAGTTGGGCAATAGAAAAGTATTATTCAGCACCGTTGAATTTGAAAATTAGACGTTGGTTGATTAAGTAGAATTTAACGTTAGGTGCATACTCATGAAAATTCAACAAAGTAAGGAGTATGAAGGAATTGATTTAATCTGGCTTGATTGTGGCATTTTGTATTGCCGATTGTACATTCATTCCTTTATAAGCATTAAACTCTAAAATCAATTCATCTACAGGATTTAGATATGCTGATAAGTTTATTCGATATTTTCTGACTTTGAATTGATGCTAACTAACTTACTCAAAATGGATGATTCTATCAAAATCGCCAGAAAAGATATTTTTGTTTATGGCTGGACAAATATGCACAAACTATTTTTATCAATGATATTGATAATGAAGTTTTAAGAATTTATTGATTGAATATTCGGTTTATAGATACTAATTTCATTCAACATAAACTTATTCAAATAGAAAGCACACTTTAAATTGGACGAAATGTCTAACTTTGAGTGTGCTTTTTATAGTATAAGGCTTGATTTTTTTAGTTAAAACGTAGGTTTAACCACCACCAATATAATCACAGCAAATAAAATCAATGTCGGCATTTCATTAAAAAAACGCCAAAACTTGTGTGATTTATAATGGGCATTGCCAATCAGTTTTTTACGATAATAACCACAAACAAAGTGGTAAATCACCAACAGACCAACCAAGCCAACTTTGAGATAAAACCACAATGCTTCATGGTAGTGACGTGTGGCATCACCCCAATCTACTAAAAAATGCGCAGTAATTAGTGTTGCAATCATCGATGGCCACATGATGCCACGATACAACTTACGTTCCATAATTTCGAAACGTTGATGACTAACCGTATCCTCACTCATTGCATGATAAACGTATAAGCGGGGAAGGTAGAACAATGCAGCAAACCAGCACACAACTGCTATGATATGTAAAGCTTTAACCCAAAGGAAAGCTTCAGAAGGAGCATCCATCAATTTACCCTTTTAAGGGCAGTGTGCGAAAACTTGATCATTCACGGTATAGATAAACCATGAATGATCAGAATTGCTTAAATTAGCCTTCCCATTTTTTGAAAATGAGACAAGCATTTACACCGCCAAAACCGAAACTGTTACTCATCACAGTATTCAATTTTGCGTCACGTTTTTCAAGTACGATGTCATAACCTTTTGCACCTTCATCAAGTTCAGTCACATTGATGTTTGGTGCGATAAAGTCATTTTGCATCATCAACACAGAGTAAATTGCTTCTTGAACACCAGCAGCACCTAAGCTATGACCTGTCATAGATTTGGTAGAGCTGAGTGGAGGTACATTGCCTTCACTGAACGCACGTCCCATCGCAAGTAACTCTGTCACATCACCAGCAGGAGTAGATGTACCATGCGTATTGACATAGTCGATCTTGTCTACGCCGTGTTGTTTAGCTTCTTCAAGTGCCATAAGGATACAACGTGTCGCACCTTCACCTGATGGCGCAACCATATCCGCGCCGTCAGAGTTCGCAGCATAAGCAACAACTTCAGCAAGGATATTTGCACCACGAGCTTGTGCATGTTCAAGTGACTCAAGTACTACGAAACCACCACCGCCAGCGATGACAAAGCCATCACGATCGGCTGAGTAAGGACGAGAAGCTGTTTCAGGCGTTTCATTGTATTTAGAGCAAAGCGCGCCCATAGCATCGAACAGTAAACTTTGTGACCAGTGATCTTCTTCGCCACCACCTGCAAGCATTAAATCTTGTTTACCCAATTGGATCAGGTTGTAAGCATAACCAATCGCATCAGCAGAAGTCGCACAAGCGCTGGTAATAGAATGTGCAACACCTTGCAGTTTGAATGCAACACCGACATTGGCAGTAATTGTGTTTGACATATTACGTGGTACAAAGAAAGGACCGATTTTACGTGCGCCTTTTTCTTCTAAAAGTTTAACCATTTCAGTGACAGATGCAGTCGAGTTGCCACCTGAACCACCAGCAATACCATAACGTGGATTACCACCGATTTGCTCTGCGGTTAAACCTGCATGTTCAACGGCTGCAAGCGCTGAATTATATGCATACATGGCACAAACACCCATAAAGCGTTTCAGCTTACGGTCAATACCATCAAAATCTTGTTCAGCAGCAGCACTGACATGACTTTTAAAATTAAGTTCTTCGTACGTTGAATTATGACGTGTTCCTGAAATACCATTTTCCAAAGAATGCTTAACAGCTTCCAATGTATTACCGATACATGAGTTAATACCCATACCAGTGATCACAACACGACGGTTCATGCAAAGTCCTTTATTTTAGAATACAGAATGAATGGTCACATTTAAACGCGTTTAGTTTTTCAGTTCAATGGCGAAAGATATTGATTCTTAGGCATCATTTACCCGACTAACGTTAAGGATTGAATATTGTTTAGTTGATTGAAAACCCATGTTTTTATGCTGTTGATTAGCATTTTAACGAATCATGGATATTTACATCAATTAGGCAAAACCATCCATAACAACAACTGATTATAGATGGTTTTGATTGGTGGTTTCTTAAATCAACTTTAAAGAAATATGGCTTACCATGGTGTTTTCTTTTCCCATTCAGGATCAAATCCTGATGTTGAAGCAGCAACCTTTAAATAATCAGCATAGCTTTCTGCCAATAAAATGGGTGGAATCTCTTTGATTGGTAGTTCATTGTTGTTCCAAGAGCGGCTGCCTTTTTTACTAAATGCCAATTCATAGAGTACAGCTGGAATATTTTCTTCAGGGACATAGCTGCCACTGAAGGTAATTTCGACATCGATTCCCAGTTGCTTATAAGGTTTGGTATATCGGTCAAATGAACCGCCATCTTCAATGCTGGCACGCTGATATCCCAACTTGGTGACTACTCCACGCAAGGTAAAGGTATCGGTTAGCCAACCTTTATGATCATTAATTTCTGTGGCATTTTCATCTTCAAATTGAGGTAAATGATGAGTCATTTGCTCAAATAAAAACTTCACTTTGTAGTCTTTGAAGTGTGCAATCCAAGCCTGTGCTTCGTCTTCACCGACCAAAACTGCATGTGAAATTTGAATTTTACTGTCAGGGCTAAGCTCAACTTCATCATCCTCCAAATTCAACAGTGCACCATCATCACTTGGTCTAAAACTGATTTTTTCACCATTGGTTTTAATTTCAAGCTAAGTGAGGCGCTGGATTAAACGGCGCATAATCGGATGTGTAAAGATGTACTCTTGCCACTCAGCGACATTCCACTGACGTTCACTGCACATTGCTTCATACAAACGTCCAGTTTGCATATCAACCACTTGTTTGAACTCTTTTTTGCTGGTACTAAACAGTGACTTAGCTTCTTTGATTAAACTCTCATCATCATTTTGGCGTGCAGCAGGTAAAGCTTTAACTTCTTTTCCTTCTTCATTCTTTAAGATGAATTTTTCTTTATCGTCAACAATTGCAGTAAAGTTACGTGAGCCATATTGCAGTTGTAATACGCCATTTTCATCTAG
>WNDP01000124.1 GCA_009912575.1 Acinetobacter bereziniae | reverse complement strand
TCGAATATTTCCGAATTCCTCGTAATGTTTTAACTGTTTGCTTAGGAAAATCGACTTATGCCCGTTGTGGGATTATTGTCAATGTAACACCGCTTGAACCTGAGTGGGAAGGTCATGTGACACTAGAGTTTTCTAATACAACCAATTTACCTGCACGTATTTATGCGGGCGAAGGCGTTGCACAGATGCTATTCTTTGAATCAGATGAAGTTTGTGAAACCTCGTATAAAGATCGTGGTGGTAAGTACCAAGGTCAAACGGGTGTTACCTTACCAAAAACTTAAATAAAAAATGATCCATCAAGCAAGTGTTAAACACTTGCTTTTTCATTGTTTATGCAAAGAGATGGTGCATACGTAAAGTAATTTTTTTGATTTAAAATCTAATTTTTTAAAAATAAAACTATAGTTAAGAATAATTTAAATGTTAATTAATTAATTTTAATATATTGATTTTTATCGGAAAATACAAATATATTCTCGGTGTGAAATTCGATCTATGCTAAAAATAGAATTAAATATATGCTAAATATAAAGTGATTTATATTGTGTTGTTCAGAGTGGAATTGAATAATCATTTAGCATAGCAATAAAAAATATGGTTAAGCTTTGCTCAGGATGAAAGCGCTATGTTCCAGTTTAAATATTTAAAAGTTGCACTACTTGCCTTGAGTGGTTTAGCCATAGGTTCAAGTCATGCTGCAGCACTACAGCCACTTACAGATCAGCAATTGTCGGAAACGACAGGACAGGCGTTGATGAGTCTGTCCTATACATCACCAACGGATACGAATAATTTAGAATATCAAAGGCAAAATGGTGCTAAAAATATTGGCTTTTATAAATTAGGATTAGAAGCAGAGCTCTCAATCAATGCAAATATAAAAAAACTACAACTGGGATGTGGTGGGATCAATGGTGCTGGGGATTGTGATATTGATATAGATAATTTGAGTTTAAGTGGTGTAAAGTTAAATAGTGATGGAAATGTTGCTATGACCAGTGAGGAGAGAGCTTCTTCTGATGCGGTATTAACGAATCCATTTCTTGAGTTTGCAATAAAAAATCCAGATAAATCATCTACTCGAGAAATTGTTGGTCTGCGATTAAGTGCGGAAAAAATAGTTGGCTTGCTATCTGCAGGTACTGATAACAACACGCCAAATGGTATAAATACATTATCTGGTTTTATGCAGATCAGTGGTTATGGTACAGCAACAACCGCACAATCAGTTTTTGGTCTAAAAAGTTCAGAACAAGTGACATCGTATGCTGCTGTCAATGTATTGCCACCATTATGTACTAGCGGTTGTGGTAATAATCAAAAATATACAGCAGGAAATGTTAACAGTGATAATAAAGGAATCGTTATACCTTCACTACAAGCAGATTTTGTAATAAATAATGCTCAAGTAATAGGTAATCGAATGAAATCAGCAAATGTGCTGGCGGTTACTGATATTCCTTCGATCCCGCTTACAGAAACAGCTGGCCAATTGGGTGTGCATATGGCTGATTGTATAAAAATCTTGGGGATATGTGCTAAACAGGATACTTTTATTAAACTAAATACCAACTTGGTGAATTTAAAAGGAGATATTCAATTTAGTGAAGGTCTTGGCTATATCCACAATATTCCGATTAGTAGTGCTGGATACTTGTCCTTACAATCAGGTCAAATTCAATGGCCTGGAGCAAAAGAAGTTGCCCAGACAGGGTGGTGGCTTTCTATGCAAGATCCGATTAATTTAGGTAAGTTGAATCCTCAAGGGCAGGTTGATATTTCTTCTGTTTACAGTCAAGTTGCATCAATATTGGGTACTTATCTTGCGACGCCACCTTATAAAGTTTCTGTTGATAGTGCAGATGGTATAGATGCATTGTTTGGAAATGGGATAACAAAAACGCTCCCAAATATCGATTTAACAGGTCAGCGTGTAAATATTCCCTTATCAAACTTAATATTAACTTCTCAAAATGTAGTTTCAAACTGCTATGGTTCATTGAAATTCTGTTGACCTAAAACTCCTTTAAATTATTTTAGGGGAGTTTATTGTTTTAATCTTTGAGTAATAAAATTTGAACTGACTTAGCATTATAAAGAATTTTTATTATAGTAATATTTTGATATATAAGATTTAATTTTTCTAAAAGTTGTTTAATGATATTTAATTAGCTTGACAAGTAATTAATTTTAATATCTTGATTTTTGCAGGAATTCATTGTTCTTTTGTAAAAACTTTATATTTTAAAAAGACTCGTTCTATTTGGTTTACCGGTAAATTACATTTTTATAATAATTAAGATTTACTAAACAATGGTGTGTTAATTTACTTGGGTAGTATAGCTCTAAAATTAATCATTTTTAGTAAGATTAATCTATTGATTATAGTTGAAATTATATTAATTATTAAAAACTTAGAGCTTAATAATTTTGGACAACATCTAAGGATAGGAAAATGTTTATATTTAAGCCTTTGTACGTTACTTTTTTTTCTTTAAGTGTTTTCAGTACTTCTATTCTATATGCTGAATCTTTGACTTTACAACTTATGACCGATGAACAGTTGGGCGAAACAACAGGGCAGGCATTGATGACTTTGTCTTATGTTGCTCCAACAGATACGACTAATCTTGAATCAAAAAGATCTGGGGGTGATAGAAATATTGGATTTTATAAATTGGGTTTAGATGCAGATTTAGCAATAAATGCTAACATCAAAAAATTACAACTCGGATGTGGGGGTATAAATGGAGCTGGTTCTTGCGATATAGATATTGATAATTTTAGTTTAAGTGGAAATGCAACTACAAGAGAAGGTAGGGCCTCGTCTGATGCTATATTATCAAACCCTTTTTTTGAATTTGCAATTAGAAAACCTGAAAGTGCATCGCAACGTGAAATAGTAGGATTGCGTTTAAGTGCTGAAAAGGCAGTGGGATTATTAACATTTGGTACAGACAATGGAATAACACCAAACGGAATTAACAGTTTAAGTGGCTATATGGAACTTGCTTCTGCTAAAGGAAATGCCATGACTCAAGAAAGGGCAATGGACGGAGCAACATTTGGAGCGATGACGGGTAAAGTTAATGTGTGTTTAAGTGGGCGGATATGTGTTAATAATAATCCTATGTCTTCAACTGATTATATTTTACAATTAAGATCAGCCGCTGCTTCATTTGTAACTGATCCTGCTATTATTAATGGTAAGCGATTATCTAGTGTTCAGTTAACAGGCAAGGCTGATATCGCACCAATTGTTTTTGAATGTGCAACAACAGCAGGGTGCATGAAAGCCAAAGTAACTGTATTTGGATTTATTCCTGTTAATATACAAACTTCGGTAGTTGGTAAGCTAAATAATCTCAAGGCGAATGTGACGGTTAATCAGTCGCTAGGGTTGATTCATAATATTCCTGTTAATGGAAATGCTTTTTCTTTATCCTTACAACAACAAGATATTCAGTGGACTCGTGCAGCAGTTAAAGCTCAAAGAGGGTGGTGGATGGCATTTGAGTCACCTATTGAGATTGGAGATATTAGCCCGTTAAATAAAGTAGCTATACCTGACTCAACATTAGCACAAGTATTACCAAGTGTTAATAATGCTTTAAACTCTAATCCAATTGTTTGTCAGCTAACTCAATGTTTTTCTGGAATGTTAACAATTCCTGATCTCTTTTTAGGCCCTGATAGTAATCGACCAAATATACCGCAAACATATGTAGATTTTCCCTTAAATAATCAAGTTCTAAGTAAGCAAAATTTTGCACCTAATTGCTATGGAACACTTAAATTTTGTTAATATTATGATTTTAATTTTCTTATAGAATTATACCTTTTATTTTTAGATTGGTCTTATGTGGTGTAGCTCTAAAGCAAAAGATTCGGATCTATCATTTTTTATCTTTTTATTAAAGAGAAATTAATTTAATAAATGATTTTTCATGTTAATTGGGTTGTATTAATATGGTTTTTAAAATGTGTTTAATTAGATTTTACTGGGGTAAAGTGCAGAAATATTTATGATTCATAAAGTTCTTTAAAAATAATTTTGGTAAGTGTTTTTTTAATTGATGGTTGTTGTTTGGTTTTTTTATATGTTTAAAAAATCTCTATTTTACTAATTATTCAAGCTTAGTAGGTGGTTAAAGTTGAGTATGATTTTTTAAGTGAAATTTAATATAATAAAATTTAATTGTATATATTAAATCAATTCTAATGTGTTGCAACTTGTCGGAAAACTAGCATAAATTAAAATAAATGTGATATTTTTTACATATTATATGAATCAATTTTAAAACTAAAAATTTTATTATGCTAAAGGGTTAAATTTTATAAAGTTTATCTTTAAATATCCTTTGCACATTAAAAAAATAGAATTTAACAGTTTTGAACATAATCTAAGAACAAGGAGATGTTCATGTCTACAATAAAACCATTATGTTTTATGGTCTTTTCCTTTAGTGCTTTAACTGTATCTATTGCTTATGCAGAATCATTGACATTACAAAGTTTATCAGATGAACAGCTTTCTGAAACTACAGGTCAGGCACTCATGAGTCTTTCCTATCTTGCGCCTAATGATACCTCGAATTTAATGAGTAAATATAGCAGTGGCTCAAATATTGGTTTTTATAAACTAGGATTAGAAGCCGATTTAGATCTAAATGCAAATATTAGAAATTTACAATTGGGGTGTGGTGGTATCAATGGTGCTGGTGCATGTGATGTCGATATTAAAAACTTATCATTGAGTGGTTTGCCTGCAAATTATGATCCGTCTAGTGGGAATTCTCCTGATTACGGAAGTGTAGGCAGGGCATCTACAAGTGCAAAATTAAGTAATCCTTTTATGGAGTTTGCTGTAAAAAATCCAAATGCTGCTTCAACTCGCGAAATTGTGGGCCTACGTTTTAGTGCTGAGAAGATTACAGGGCTTTTGACTGCTGGCTTAACGAACGGAAGTTCTCCTTCTTCAGTGGACGGTATCCAGACGCTTAGTGGTTTTATGCGTATAGCTCAAACAAAAGGGCAAGTTGACACAGCTGCTGGTAAATTTGGTATGGTTCAAAACCAATCTATAGGTGGAAATATTCTTGTCGATATTATTGGAGGTTTGGGTTTTAATCGATGGGTGCAAAGTTATCCAAATACACAAAATACAAGTTTATGTGCAGGTAATGATGGTTGTACAACAGGGATTACTATCCCGAGTTTAAAGGATGTACAGTTTGATTTACCATCATTTCAAGTAAATGGTCAGCGCTTAACTTCAGCTCTAGCCACAGATATTTTACTTACATTGCCTAGTATCCCTTTAGCTAAGCCAACTGGGTGTACTGGAACTACATGTAATCAATGGGATAATGATCAGTTATTATTGAATTTACGCGATCAAAATAATCATAATAACCAAAGTTGTATTAGTATTCTTATTGCATCAGCTTGTAATGCTAAGTTTAGGATGGGGGAAGGTTCAACATTGGAAAATTTGAACTTAAACGTTACATTTAAGCAGGCATTGAGTATGTTCCATAATATTCCTTTAAATGGAACTGGCGGTTATTTAAGTCTTCAACAGATAGCATTATTGTGGCCTAGAAGCTATGTAGATTCATCGGATACTTCTGGTAAAACACTAAATCAAATGAGCAAGACAGATGTTGCTCAAAAAGGATGGTGGATGTCTTTTGCTGAACCTGTTCAATTGGGATATCTTAAAGGAGCTGATCCAGTAGATATTTCAGGAGTATTACCTCAAGTGGCTAATTTAATAACTACCGATTTAACAAATAACAAGATTACATTAAGTCTTATTGATGGCCTTGGAGCTTTAGCTAATCAGCCTGTAACCAAGAAAATGAATATCGATATCGGAACATACACAGCAACTAACCCAGCAAGATTAACATTACAGAATTTGAAATTAACGAATCAGGAAGTATCAACAAACTGCTACGGCTCTTTAAAGTTCTGTTAACTCAATTATTTAAACTTTTAGGAAAGCAATAGAGTAAAATGTTATTGCTTTTTTTTGTTTAAACGCTTATCGGAAAGTCATATATTTTACATAAAAGTCTTTGGCATAATAAAAAATATTGCATAAGATAAAGTGTGATATAGATAACAAAACTGTATAGACAAGGAAAAGGCATTTTATACAGTTGAATTGCAATTTAAAGAAATAAAATAAAATATGGTGCGGAGCACCGTATAACACAGGAAGGTCACAGATGACTACACTCCATTATACGGCAAAATTTCATAAAACAGTTTTGGCAAGTTTTATTGGTTTAGTCATCTCCCAATCTTGCTTTGCTTTAGAAGCAATGTCTGATGAAAAATTAAGT
The DNA here is from genome assembly GCA_009912575.1 of Acinetobacter bereziniae. Lineage (GTDB taxonomy): Bacteria > Pseudomonadota > Gammaproteobacteria > Pseudomonadales > Moraxellaceae > Acinetobacter > Acinetobacter bereziniae_A. Next base: position 7,765 of record WNDP01000124.1, on the reverse strand, counting down.
GATACGACTGGAGAAGGTATTGCTTTGCTGCCACAAGATGCCTATATGGTGTTCAGAGGCGTGGGAGTAAATGAGACCCAGTCACAACTTTTAGATCGAACCAAAGACATTGGTTATATTAATTATATTCCTGTGGGTCCGCTGAGTCTTGATGCAGCCGATACAAATAATAATAATCAGATTGATTCAAGTGATTTGGTTGTAGGTAAAGCGGACTTGTATTTATATGGCCTAGCATTGTCTAAAGCCAATGATGCAGATCCAGATGATTATAATGAACGTGTTGGTATGCTTAAGAACACTGCTGGCGTTGCAACGGCAATCAATTCAATTAAAAGTTGGGGAACTGCAACAAATCCATGGATTTTAAAAGTCGACACAGATCAGACAGTTCCAACATTTACACCAGATATAGTGAATGGTGCAAAAAATACGGATACTGGAAAAGTTACTTATTTATCTTTAGAAGCGCCAGCTTTTGAAACGGGGGCACTTGATGTTGACGGCTCTGATGCATACAAATTAAAACTTGGTGTATGGGCAGACGCTTTTGTACGAAATCCAAATAGGAAAGATGGTGATGCTAATCAATTCCAATATGGAACAAGTACAGGAACCAGAGGTAATGGACTGGAAATAAGTAATCGAGAAAATAGAATTCGTTTACAAGCCATTTGGAATAATTTTAGTTTAAATGGTAGCCGTATTCAGTTATTTCAAACGCTCAATGGTTCATCGAATACAGGTGGCATGAGTCCATTTTATAATAATACATTGGGTTTGGCGGGTGCTATTCGTTTAAATAGTGGTGATGCTGCTAATTTGAAATTAAAAACAACAGATATTGCTTCTGAAAATATGAGTGCAATTACTACTAATACTATACATGCGGGAGCAAATTCGACATTAAGTACATCTGCTTCAGGGGATTGTGGTAATAGTGGGACGGGAGCAATTAGTAATGGTTCTAGTGCTGGGTGTCAATATATAGTTCAAAAGCGTTCGCGTACTGATACTAAAGCATTAACACGGAGTTGGGATTTACCCGCAGAATATAAAAATAGAGTATTACGTCTAAGCACCCAAGAAACTACAGATACTAATCTACTATATACACCAGCATTGGATATCTCTGGAAATGCAAAAGCGCCAACCTTTGCAAAGAATGAAGGGATATTTATATATAATCTTAATGCTAATTTAATTTTAGGCTCATTGTATCAACCTTTAATTCTTGGATCTGATGGTAAAAACTTTAGCTTGGAAATTGCACGAATCCCGAATAAAGAGTCAATTTATAAAAAGATTTATACTGATTACACAGGTTCAGATTCAACTTATCTCGGTTCTACTTGTAATGTATATCAATGCGGTAATAATGGGATAGCAGGCTATCAAGGAAATAGTGCAACTCATAGCAGCATCAGTATTGGTTCTGTATATAGTGATGATGGTGGAAAAACCCTAAAAGCATACATGGGGGCAGATGCTGTTGGAGTGTCTTTTGGGAATTTAGTGCAATCAAATACGGTTACAAATACATTAACAACTAATGAAATAAGATATCTTCAGCGTCAATTACAAAGTCAAACTTGGCTTCAAAATAGCCGATGTTCTACAACTGGTTTGTTTGGATGTAGTAATGTGACATCAACATATGGGACATTAACTCAGTGGCAATATAATAATGGCTCTAATTGGGTTGATTCATTATCTGGATCACAGACTAAACCAAATGATGCTTCAGCATGTGGGACTGGTTTTGGTGCAAGTAACTCATGTAACAATTTTCCAAATCCTAATCCAAATACAACTGTAATAACTGCAACAACTGCGAATCGTACATGGTCTGATACAAACCGAAATGGTGCAGAATGGAGAACAAGTCCCAATACAACTGTTGATAATTTTATAGGAGCAGGTAATGGGGTTACAGGAGCTGCTATATTAAATAACAACATGGCTCAAACACCAAATATATCTGGAACACCAATGAACAATTTAGGTTCAGCAGTTATTGATGGTATGCTGATTCAACATATGAAAATAACCACCAAAGGTTTATAAAATAAGGAGAAATATAATGAAAAAAAGCGTGCTTCTTATTTTAACCAGCGTATTGAGTGTTCATGTAACGGCTATGGAACCTCTATCTGATTCGGATCTACAATTAGTTGAAGGTCAGGCAGGTGCGGATTTGTCACTCAAATTAGTACTCAATCAGGTCAATGCCTATGATTCATACTATGTAACAAACAATGCTTATAAACTCGATAGTGGAACGGGGGGCGTATGTGCAAAATTAGAATTTTGTCGTTTAGCACTTTCAGTGAATAACCGTTATGTAGATGCGGGTGGTGCTGCCAATAGCGTGAGTGGGAATAAACTTTGGGTTGTATTTAAAGGTATTCAAGGAACGATAAATATTCAAAAGCTAGGTTTGGATGGCGCAGATTTGGTTTATAAAGATGCGAATAATACAGCTAGGATTAAGCCAGCAATTCAACTTAGTTTTGATGCGACAAATCCAATTCAAATTAGAAATTTCGGTTTTAATGCATTGTCTATTGAAAAAGACGACTTTACTAGCCAAACCAATGCAAATGGAACAGTTAGCGAGAATTCATCAGGTGCGACTGCAGATAAGTATGGCTACTTAAAAAAGACCATCTATGATGCGACAACTGCAGCTAACTCTTTGTATGATCAAGGTAATGAAACTGGATTTATGGGATTGCGAATGAATGGTAATTTAGCACTACAAGGTAAGATCATGATGTTTAGTTGCGATTCAAGCATGAATAAGCGTTGCTAAGTGGAATAAGTCTGAGGGTTTAGGGATGAAAATAAAACAAGAACAGCGAAAAGGATTTATTTTAAATACATTGGCATTGAGCTTATTGGCGATACATGTACCTGCTTACGCACTTCAGGCCATGGATGATAGTGATCTCAGGAATGTGAATGGCCAAGATGGCGTTAATATTGAAGCTACATTAAAAGAAGCCAATATTAAAACATTGTATTGGACAGATCAGGCAGGGCGAGCTGAAGCTGATGCAACAAGTCAAGCACTGACAGCAACGGCAGACACTGTAAAAATTCAGCAAAGTAATACTTCAACGGATCCTTTAAAAGCCAATATGAAGCTCAATATGGGTACACTGAATGGCAAAACAGGCGTGAATCTAGACGTATCACTTTCTCCAATGTTGCTTACAGTCGATTCATTCCGAGTGTGTGATAGTGATCCAAGCGGGGCACGTTGTAGTGCAAAAATTGGTAATTTAGCCATTCAAACAGCATCAAATACGAGTATTGGGTTAAAAACAACCAACGGATTGCTTAGCAAAACAGATCAAGGCACACTCGCTTTAGGTCTGCAGAATGCCAATATCTATTTGGGGCAAACCAGTGCGACAAACCAATTAAATCAATTGATTTTAAAGAATTTTAATTTTAATTTCATTGCCACAGGTTTTGTTTTTGTTGATGCAACTGACGGATTCAAACTACAAACCAATTCTGGGACAAATATTGCTGGAAGTACTCAGACCCCAAATACAACGTATGGTTATGCCGATTTAAATCGTGTTGTTGATCCTGCTTCTACTAAAGCAGGCTTCATTAATACGGGGTCATATGGGGATGGGACTACAACAACAAATTCTGGTTTAAATCTCGAAATTATGTTGAATAATAAGGGAACCAATCCCAACGCAGCATCCGTATATGCAGTGGATCAGTATAATACTCCTTCAGGTGCCAAAGGTTTGATTCGTGTTGGTGCTAGTGGGCGGATGGTTAATAGTTCTCTTCAACTTCGTGGTGTACAAAATGCTGGTAATCTGATTGGCTCAGCTGTGAATTCAGCAGGTACAGACACTGGAAAAGATATTGTTGGTGATTCTGGGATAGCATTCCGTATGAAAACAGAGTTCACCAAAGATGGTGATACTATGCTTTCAGGTGGTGGTACTGCGACAACTTTGGAAATAGGTGGAGCAGGTTTAAATACCTATGGGTTTGAATTTGGAAACTTAAATGGATTACAAAAAGGAAGCCGGGCATCATTTGATACAGGCAATGTGTATTTAAATCTGACGGATTCTAAACAAGTAACGTTACCAGTCAATAACACATTTCAAACTTCTAGTTTTGCCAATAGTCAGACTTTAACCAACACAAATGACTATAAACAAGATGTTTATACAACATTGACTGCTGGCAATCGTCCTTATAGTGTGATGGCTTCAATTCGAAATGCGTCATTCCAATCCTTTTCTCGAAGAGGGCGTTTTACAACAAGTGCCGGCATAGCTGCAAATAACTTGTTTACAGACAATGGGCTGAATAACCAATGGGGATTGGCTCTACCATTTTATAACCTGAATGCCAATTTGGCGATGTATGGAACCACAGTCGATGCGGTAACAGCATATTCTTATTTGGCTGATGGAACGAAAAGTAGTGTGGCAGGATCAGGTCAAACGGCAAGACTTGGCTTTTCATTGGGTCTTACCACTGAGGGGGTTGATAAAAATGGAACAACTAAGCTAGGCAACAACACAACCTCTATTTTGGTGATTGATGGCGGATTGAGAAATGGTCAGCCTACAGATTATTATATGGGACTTCGTAATATTGATATGCTTCTCAAAGGGAGCGGTAGTGTTGGTGTCGAGAATGGAAGTTTAAATCTAAGTCTAAAAAATATGTTAGTGGTTATGGCAGCTGAAGTTGCTGCAGGGTATTTACCTGGAACAACCTATAAGTCATGTGCCATGGGCGTTGCAACGGCATCTGTTGCTTGTGGCAATAAGAGTGCATCTGATTCTAATAGTTTTGCTAAAAACGATGATGTATTGTTTGGTTTAAAACTTCGTTTTGGTGGGGATATGGATCTTTCACTTATTCCTAATAGTGAAATTAAAAATGATGGAACAGGAAATCGTTTGACTGTAGTGGGTGACCTAAAGCTAGCCAATACCAACAATACGATACAGATCAGTGATCCAGTCAATGGTTCGTCTTTGGGATTAGATAATTTAACGGGCGATATCCGTTTTAACAATGCGATTGTGATTAGCAAGAATTTAAATACAGGAACAGGACAAGTTGGATTTAATGCAAGTCTTTTGTTTAATCCAAACCAATCCGTAGATGGCGTATTTAGAGCAAGAGATTTAAACTTTTATCCACCGACTGCCTCAGGTGCTTTGGTTTCTGGAGCCCGCTTAGGTGAAATTGCTTTGACAGGTGGTCGATTGAGTAGTGAGTTCAATATTATTCCTCGGAATTGATGCGTTATTGGTCGGGTTGTTCTTTCATCATCAAGAATTTCAAACTAAACTGTGATGTGGTCGGCAAAATATAAATTTTCCTAAGGATTAGGATAATGAAGAAAAACAACAAGCTAGGGTGTATATCATTATTGGTATTGAGTCCAGTCGCAATGGCAATGCAGCCACTGGATGACCAAGGTCTTTCTCAAACAACGGGGCAGGCAGGGATTGATGTTGGTATAAATATTAGCAAAGTTCAAGTGAACCAACTATCTATTATTGATCGTGATGGATTAGGTGCAACTGTGAATGATGCAAATAAAGCATCGCTTGTTGTTGCTGGCAAAAGTGCAGGGACTGTTGCAGATCAAAGTTTAGATGTCACTTTTACGGGTGCTTCAACTATGCCTACAATGAATATTGTAATGGATACAGATGGTGGTGCGATCAGTGGGGCAACGGGTAAGCCATTTGCAAATATTGGTTTGAGTTTTGGGAGCAATATTACAGGGTTAAAGGTTTCACCATTTGCACTGTACTTGGCGGGCGCAAATTCATCTTCTAGCCCAACAGCTTATCAGTCTATTTTCACAGGCACTGCAGAAAAATCTGATGTTATCAAAATACTAAAAATGGACAGTGGTATTGATATTAACTTTGCTGCATCAAAACCAACGATGAATATACAGCTCGGCAATGCTCCACAAGGTCGCATGATTGCTTTTGGTGGAGCTATTCAGTCGATTTGTGGTACAGGAACAGGTTGTGCTATTGCACTTTTATCAGATGATAGTGACGTAGGTGCAAATTTTAATTTTCAACTTACAGGTACAGATAAAACCAATGGTTTCTCATTAAATGGTTTTTATGCAGGTGTTGAGTCGAGTGGATTGGTCTTTGGCAATACTGGCGAGTCGAGTAAATTTGATCTTGGTATCAATCAGATGATTATGGGAACGAGTGGTGCAAATGCGTCCACTGTTTTTAATGGCCTTCAGAATGGTTCGATGGGTAACTTTGGTGCAATCGGAACATCAGTGACAGATTTAAAAGTAAAAATTAATGGCTTATAACGATGAGCTGAAACATGATTAAATAAAAAACCCGCATAAATTAATCTGCGGGTTTTTTTATAGTGTGGTAAAACTATTTCGCCAATTTTTCCAATAAATCTGCTTTACTTAAATCGACTGATTCAGCATCTCTACGGCCTTTATATTCAAAAGTACCTGCATCCAAGCCTTTCTCGCCAATCACAATACGATGAGGAATACCTGTAAGCTCTAAATCTGAGAATTTAACACCAGGACGCTCATTACGATCATCAAGCAATACATCATGACCAGCAGCTTGTAATTCGTTATAAAGTGCTTCTGCTGCTTCAAGGGTGCGTGGTGATTTTTGTACATTCATTGGGACAATAGCAATTTCAAATGGTGCAATCGCCGTTGGCCAAATAATACCTTTTTCATCAAAGTTTTGCTCAATCGCTGAAGCAACCACACGTGTGACACCAATGCCATAGCAACCCATAGTAACCACTAGCGGTTTCCCATCGTCACCGAGAACTTTACAGCCCAATGCTTCAGAGTATTTCTGCCCTAATTGGAAAATATGACCGACCTCAATACCACGTTTAATTAAAATCGTACCTTGTCCATCTGGAGAAGGGTCACCTTCAACAACATTACGCAAGTCAAATACTTCAGTAAATTTCGCATCACGATCCCAGTTTACACCAGTCGCATGTTGATTAACTTGATTGGCACCCGCAACAAAGTCAGAAAGTACAGATGCTGCTCGATCAGCAATTACAGTTAGACCTTTTTCAACGAGCCCTTGTGGGCCACAGAAACCAGCAGTTAAATCTAATGCTTTTAATTGCTCATCTGTAGCAAAAGCCAATGGTGCGGCAATAAGTGGGTGCTTTTCGGCTTTAATTTCATTCAGCTCGTGATCACCACGAAGGAATAAGGCAACAACAGGTATTTGACCTTTATCATCTGCTACACCCTGTACGAGAAGTGCTTTAACGGATTGAGCAGGATCGGTATTCAAAAATGCTGATACATCTGCAATGGTTTTTTGATTCGGTGTATCTACAATCGCAAATTGTTGTTTTGGTTCAGCACGTTCACCGACCAAGACTGCTTCAGCCATTTCAACATTGGCGGCAAAATCTGACGCTGTTGAGAAAGCGATATCATCTTCACCACTCGAAGCAAGTACATGGAACTCATGTGAACCAGACCCCCCGATAGAACCTGTATCCGCTTGAACAGGACGGAAATTTAAACCCAAGCGTGTAAAGATTCGGCAGTATGTGTCATACATGACATCATACGTTTCTTGGAGTGATGCTTGGTCTACGTGGAATGAATATGCATCTTTCATGATAAATTCACGAGAACGCATCACACCAAAACGTGGACGGATTTCATCACGGAATTTGGTCTGAATTTGATAGAAATTCATTGGAA
>WNDP01000123.1 GCA_009912575.1 Acinetobacter bereziniae | reverse complement strand
ACGCTGTAATAATATGAAGGAATTAGACCAACTGATTGCAGAATCAATAGAAATTTATAATTGTTATAGACCACATTTGAGTCTAGGTATGATGACACCTAATCAAATGTTTGAAAAAGTAAGAACCGAGCTAATTGCTTAACTCGGCTCTAAATAAAATACTGTCAATCTATTTTAGGACGAGACAATATAAAAAACATTTATAATAATGGAAATTTACTTTTATCCTTTTGGGAAATCTCCTGTGTCAATTCAAGAAATTCGTCATCCGCTTATCCGTCATAAACTTGGTCTATTACGCCGTGCTGATATTAGTACCAAGAATTTCCGTGAGCTTGCTCAAGAAGTGACTATGCTTTTGACCTATGAAGCGACTAAAGATTTACCTGTATGTGATCATGAGATTGCGGGTTGGAATGGTAAAGTGACTGTAGACCGTATTGCGGGTAAAAAAATCACAGTGGTACCGATTTTACGTGCAGGTATTGGGATGCTAGATGGTTTCTTAAACCTTATTCCAAGTGCGAAAGTTTCAGTATTGGGTTTAGAACGTGATGAAGAAACCTTAGAAGCACGTACATACTATAAAAAGTTAGTTCCAGACGTACAGAATCGTTTAGCCATGATTATTGACCCAATGTTGGCTACAGGTTCATCTTTGGTGGCTGCTATTGATGTATTGAAAGCCAGTGGTTGTAAAGATATCCGTGTGATGGTGCTTGTTGCTGCACCAGAAGGGATTAAACGTGTTGAAGCTGCTCATCCTGATGTCACGATTTTTACTGCTTCTATCGATCAAGGCTTAAACGAAAATGGTTATATCGTGCCTGGTCTGGGTGATGCGGGTGATAAAATTTTTGGTAGTGTGCAAAAAGATTAAAATTTTAGTATGATCAAAGGAGGCTAGAGAAGCCTCCTTTTTTTTATTCTAATAAATGAGAAAAAAATGTTTAGTAAGGGGATAGTCACTTTTTTTGATGAAAAATCAGCTAAAGGTTTAATAGAATTAAAAAACGATCATCAACAAGTTGTTTTTAAACTAGAAGATTTTTCAAACCAAACTGTTCTCCCTCAACTCGGAGAGCGGATTAAGTGTGTTGTCCTAGAACAAGATGGAGAGGTTTTAGCTAAGTTTATTGTACGTTTAGACCAAAAAAACTACGTCAGTGATGTAAATAATACGCGACCAATTACACAGCTCTACCAAGAGAATTTATTTGAAAATTTAAGAAAAGTTCGAAAAAACCCATAAAAAAAGAAGAGCTGTAGAAGAAGATCAATCCACAACCAATACTGAGAAACCACCACAAGAAGCAACATCGACAGATTCTTTTCTAAAATCAGAAACTCAAACTGTTCAAGAGCAGTTAAACAACAATCAACTGGGTAATGATCCTCAAAATCAAGCTTTTCAATCGACGACACAGTGGGTTGAAAAAATTAAAGTTGAAGCTGAAGTACACGAAGATGCTGCTGATAATATAGCTCAGCAAGATGCATTGTCTCCTCATATTGAAAATGACCAGTTCATTCAAACGGCTTCGGCTGCTGAAGATCAAGCTCTTTTACAAAACCTTGAAGCAAGTAGATCGGACATCTACATTGCAAGTACAGTATTAGAAAAAGATCAAAAGCATCGTGAGACAGAATTATTAAATAGGCCTGATTCCACGATAACCGAACAACGCATTCAAGCTCCAATATCTGTTGATGACCAAGAAAAGATATTTGTGAATCAAACTGTTAAGCTAAATCAGCCTCAACAGCAGGGAGCAGTGCGGCAATCGATCATCGATATTGGCGATACTCCAGTTTTAACTCCGCCACCAGAAGTGATTCATGGAAATCATGTCATGAATCAACAGGTGCTAGAAAAAAACATGAGTTTGAATCCTGTACAACGGTTTATTCAAGATATCAAAGTTCAATTCTTATATTCAAAACGTAAGCAACCGAAAAAAAAGGTCGCTTCAGAGCAAAGAATGCGATTAAACCCTTGGATCGCAGTAATTGGTATTCTGTTGTTTGTTGGGGTAAATTGTGTCATGTATGCAATGGATCGTTACAAACAATACAAAATTGAAAGTGTAATGAAGTTACAACAATATCAACAGCAACAAAAAGACGTGATTAAACAGCAAAAACGTCAGGCTTACTCGCGCTAAGTCTATGAAATGAGTAAAATATATTGTGATTCATCAGTATTTATAAGAGAAATGCTATGTTTTATTTGGGGCAAATCATTGAGTATCATGATGATAAAGGTTATGGGCTTTTATTAGATCATCCACTCTGCACAAACTGTGGCTTTCTATGCTATTGATTTTCCAAAAGAAGGTGGAAAGCCTAAAAAAGGTGAAACCATAAAATATATGGTGGTCAATGATAAAGGTACATTCAAGGCGCATCAAATGATACGTTTAGATGTTGCGATGAGTAATGAGTTAAAGGATAAAAAAATTGATATTGATAAGCAAACCAATATCTTAAGGGGAGGTCAATTGGATGGACGTAAATTTGGCTTTATGTCCGTTGTTGTGATCCTTGTGATGGTCTTTGGTTTGGTCTACTTTAGTTTTGCAGCATGGAATCAATATAAAAGCTATCAAGATGAACAACATGCTAAATTTGCACTGTTTGAACAGCAACAAAAAAAGATCGTAGAACAGCAACGTCAGGAAGTAGGTTATGTTAAACCCGTCAAATTTAGTGAAAAATCTGAAAATGCTTTAAATGGAAAAACTGAGCCATTAAATATACAACGGGCGCCTGCACCAGCCACGGCTACGAATGCGCCTACCGTTGTTGCCAGTAATACATCACCTTATCGTTGTGATGGGCGAACCCATTGCAGTCAAATGCGTTCTTATGACGAGGCGGTATTTTTTATTCGGAATTGCCCCAATACACAAATGGATGGTAATCATGATGGTCAACCATGTGAACGCCAATTTAGGCATTAACCCATTCAAAAAGCAAAAGAAAAGCTCCACGTGGAGCTTTAAAATTATTTACTTTCACAAAATTTCATGAATGCTCTTAAGCCGGGACCTTGGTATTTCTGACGGTGTACCAACATAAACAATGGACGAGCCAGTTGCCAGAATGGAGTATTTAGAATCACCAATTGACCCTTATCCAGTAAGGGTTGAATAGCCAATTTAGAGATACACGACATACCTAAGCCACCAGCGACTATTTTTAAGATGGCTTCGTTATGACCCAATGTTAAGCGGATATTGGCATCTTGAAGATCTTTAAGAATCGCATTGTCAAATACTTCACGTGTTCCAGAGCCTTCCTCACGTAAGATCCATTCTACATGTTGGAAATCAGATTGTCTGAGTTCACGATGTAAGTTGGCAAGAGGGTGACTAGGTGAACAGCACACTGCAAGCTCATCATCACGCCAATGTATACATTGCAACTGCGGTAAGAAACAAGAGCCTTCGATTAAAGCCAAATCAAGTTGAAACTGATTAACTGCTTCGATCATCTGGCGTGTATTACCGACTTGAAGCTGTAAATGAGCTTGGGGTTGAATTTGTAAAAAATCAGCCATTAAGTCAGGCATTAAGTAATCACTAATGGTCAGTGTGGCACCAATACGTAAGTCAATACTTTGCAATTCACCCTTGGCAGCTTGTTCAAAAGCTTCACAGCGACCTAAGATTTCTAAAGCTTGTGGCAAAAGAAATCGTCCCAAATCATTTAATTGTAGTCGTTTCCCTAAACGGTCAAACAGAGGAGCACCCAAACCATCCTCTAAGTCTGCCAAAGCCATACTTGCTGCACTTTGAGTTAACCGAACTGCATCACTTGCTTTGGTTACGGTACCTTCCTGAGCGACAGCAACAAACACAGCCAGTTGGCGTAAAGTCATTCGCATAAGTAGAGCCTTAACATTTTAATATTCATACATTATATAGGCATGCTACCATGAGCACTATGTTTCATGCCACGAAGAAATTATGTCAATTGAAAAATTTAGCATAGAAAAGGTCTTATCTGTTCATCGTTGGACGAATACGCTTTTCAGTTTCACCATGACTCGTCCTGCTCATTTTAAATTCACCGCAGGGCAATTCGCTCGAATCGGTTTAAAAGTCGGTGATGATTTGGTGGTAAGGGCATATTCCGTGGTTTCTTCACCTTTTGATGAAACACTGGAGTTTTTTTCAATTGTTGTGCCCGATGGTGCATTCACATCAAATTTACAACATCTTAAAGTGGATGATGAACTGTATTTGGAAAAAATTCCATACGGATTCTTAACTTTAGCACGTTATCAATTACCACTTCCGCAAGATTTGTGGCTATTGGCAACAGGTACGGGATTAGCGCCATTTATTTCGATGTTACAAGACTTTGAAACATGGTCAAAATACCAAAAAATCAATTTGGTATATAGCGTAAGAACAGCCTCTGAATTGGCCTATGTGGATCGTATCCAAGAGATCGCAGAGCAATTTGGTGAAGGGCATACAGGATTTAAATTTATTCCTATTATTACACGAGACCCACACGCAGCCTTGCATGATCGCTTACCGATATTGATTGAAAATGGTGAGTTGGAAAAAGCCGCAGATTTACACTTTAATGTCGAAACCACCCATGTCATGTTGTGTGGTAATCCACAGATGGTTGATGATACCAAAGCGGCGCTTAAAGCCCGTGGTTTAACAATGAACCGCCGTGGAGAAGGCAATATTGCTGTTGAAAATTATTGGTAAATGATCTATTCAGATTAGAGAAAGATATCAACGATCTTTCTCTTCACAATCAGAAAATATTTGTTGCGAAATTAAGTGATGACTCTTGATACGATATTTTGCTTCAGCCGTTCAGTTGAATAGGCGTTGGCATCTACAAACGTTTCCTGTTTTAAAATCAATTGTCTAAGCAGTTGAGCAGAGGCTGGCCCCATACATAAACCATTACGATAGTGGCCAAAGTTCGCCCATAAATTATTGAGCTCTGGCATTTTTCCAATATAAGGAATGCCTGTTGGCGAGCTTGGGCGCAAGCCAGCCCACTGCTTCACAATTGGAAAATTGGCCAATTCAGGCACCATTTCAATACACGCTTTATAAATGCTTTGTTGTACAGAGATACTAGGGCGATGATCAAAGCCAATATGGTTCATACTCGAACCGCATACGATATGTCCATCTGTACGTGGAATCAGATACATGACATTGTTCATACACATGGTTGGAAGCCAGTTTTCAGGAGTTTTAAACAACATCATCTGACCTTGAACAGGATTAACAGGAATCGTTAACTGCAATTGCTCACTCCAACAATTAGACCAAGCACCTGTCGTAATCACAAAATGATCAGCTGAAAAGTCTTGCCCATTTGCAGTTTGAATAGATTGAATCTGTTGATTTTGAATATTAAATTTCTCAACCCATGTGTTTTCACGGATATCAACCAAAGGATGTTGTTTTAGATAGCTGATCAGTGATTTGAGTAGCCGAGGATTGCGTACATTGGCTAACTGTGGAAAGTAGATCGCATGTTGAAATTGTTCAGAAATTTTTGGATTAACTTGTTTAAGCTTTTCTTTGGATAAACATTCACAATGTTGCATCGGTTCTTGGTATTGGTCTTTGTAATTGAGACCAATCTCAAAGTCAGCTTCATCGAAGATCAACATGCCCGTTTCATGAATTTCAAAGTCTATACCCGTTTGAGGGAGTAGTTTTTTATTCCAATCTTGGTAAAGTTGCTTGCCATATTGAGCCAAATGGTTGACTTCTCGTGGATAGCGCCAAGGGTACATCGGAGACAGAATACCACCGCCTGCCCAAGAAGCGGCTTGTCCAGCATGTTGTTGATCGAATAGGGTGACTTTACAGCCTTGTTCAATAAGTTCAAGAGCACTGAGTAAGCCACTTACTCCAGCACCGATAATGGCAATATGCATTGTGTATTCTGTAAAAGTAAATAAATTTGAATGAACGAGAGTTCAACCTATATTTCTGAACGATGGCATCATCACAAAATGATTTTGATCACTCGATTAACTTTTGATTTGACCTACTGTGTTAACAACAGTAGACCAAACCAATTCAAAGCGCATTGCTCTTCATCGTTAAACATTTTTTGCGACCCATACGTGAGTCCATCCATCGCAAAAAAATTACATTTAAAATCAGTCCTATTGGAGACAATAGCGGATGACATCCATAGGTATCGTCTATAGCAGCATGAGAATTTACTTCATCTGTTTTAATTGACGTGCTGCATCTTCCGCATAATAGGTCCAGATACCATCTGCACCAGCCCGACGGAAGCACATCAACGACTCCATAATCACACTCTCAGATAACCAACCATTTTGAATCGCAGCAGCAAGCATGGCATATTCACCACTGACTTGATAAACGAAGGTTGGCACACCGAACGTATCTTTGACTTCACGGACTACATCCAAATATGGCATACCAGGTTTAACGATCACCATATCAGCACCTTCTTGAATATCGAGTGCAATTTCATGCAATGCTTCTGCACGATTGCCGACATCCATTTGGTAATTGTACTTATTACCACCTTTGAGGTTGGATGATGAACCCACTGCATCACGAAATGGCCCATAGAAACTTGAAGCATACTTTGCAGAATACGCCATGATATTGGTATAGATAAAATTATTACTTTCTAAGGCTTGGCGGATAGCTCCAATCCGTCCATCCATCATGTCGCTTGGTGCAATGACATCAGCACCTGCCTCAGCATGGCTTAAAGCTTGTTTAATGAGACATTGTACAGTTTCATCATTCAACACATAACCAGTATCATCAATGATGCCATCCTGACCATGCGTGGTATATGGATCTAATGCACCATCAGTAATCAGCACCATTTCAGGAAGTTCTTTTTTCAAAAGACGTAAAGTATTTTGAACTAATCCGTCTTCATGCCATGCGGCTTCTGCTGTTAAACTTTTGTCTTGTTGCGGGGTAACTGGAAATAAGGCAAGTTTTGATACGCCAAGTTCTAATAGTGTTTCAGCTTTTTTTAGCAATAAATCTGCGGATAAGCGCTGAACATTTGGCATACTGGGTACATCTTGGGTCTGGTTTTGCCCTGGAAGTACAAATACTGGGTAAATGAGATGGTCTGCTGTAAGTTGTGTTTCTCTCACCATCGCTCGAAGTTTGTCGTTTTTACGGATACGGCGCATACGAGTGGCTGGAAAAGCAGGACGATTGAACGTATAAGTCATAACAATCTCGATGTTCAGTATTAAACTAGGCACATATTGTAGCCCTTTCATATTTTTTTGGGGAAAAAGCTGAAGTTTTTTCTCATTATTGGTTTCGAAATGATGATGAGTGATTCTCCTAAAACTGATTCTGCGCAGAGCGAATCACAAAAGAAGTGGACTGGTAATTTACATTTAGGTGCAAAAGCAGATCTAAATGTAGTACTTAATCAGTTGACCAAAGCGTTTAATGGTTCGCCTTATTTTTCGCATAACAACATGCAAATGCGTGTGGTAAATGATGAAATTGAAGGTTATATCGAAATGAAGCCTTATTTGATTGGCAATGTTGCATTTCAAATCTTGCATGGTGGTGTTGCTGCAACACTTTTGGACAGTATTGGTGGAATTGTTGCGATGGGAGAGTTGTATAAACGAGCTGAACCTGACCAGTTGCCTGATACACTCAAAAAAGTTTCTCGACTTGCAACCGTAGATATGCGTGTCGATTATCTGGCACCCGGTCGTGGTGAATATTTTATCGCAAAAGCTGAAACCTTAAGAATGGGACGCAAGGGTTGTACGATGCGTATGACCATGGTCAACAATGAAGGTAAGGCGATCGCAACTGCAATCGCATCGTATGCCTATTGATCGTGATGACAAAGTGTACTAGGCAGTACACTTTTGTATTGTTTATGTCAATATAAGCCATCGAAAAGCATATTCTGATGGCTTATTTGTTTTTAAAAAAATATGAATATCAATAAGATTGATCTATTTTATAAAGATAAACTTTAGAGTAATATTTTTATTCTCATAATATGATTTTTACCTGTAAAATTGAGCACCACAATTTTAAGAAGTTGACTTATTCAACCATCACGCAAAACCCCCAAAAAAGTGATTAAGCTGATGTTCAGTTTATATCCTTAAAATGCACTGATGTTTTGACAAGTCCAAGTAAGCTAGGAATATGCGATGACTGAAGCGCAAACGACGAATGCCTCTCCAAACGATGAAAATGAAGCGCAAGCGGATTTGGAAGCCAAACAAAAACGTAAAAAAATGCTGAAGATTTTTGCCATTATTGTTGTCGCAGCAGCAATTCTATATGCAATTTGGGCCTTAGTGTTTAGCAATACTGTGGAAACAGACAATGCCTATGTTGGCGCTGAAACTGCTGAAATTACTTCAATGGTCAGTGGTCAGGTGGCTGAAGTTTTAGTGAGTGACACGCAACAAGTGAAAAAAGGCGATGTTTTGGCAATTATTGATAATCGTGATGCTAAAATTGCGGTTGCAGAAGCCGAAGCAGCCTTAACTAAGGCAAAGCGCCAATACACACAAAGTTCTGCTAATAGCAGTTCATTGTCTTCACAAATATTGGTCAGTGCGGATGATATCAACAGTGCTAAAGCACAAGTGGCGCAAGCTGATGTTGCTTATCAACAGGCACAACAAGAGTTTGCACGCCGTCAACAGTTAAATGCAACAGGTGCAATTTCGAAAGAAGAATTTAGCAAAGCGCAAAGTGCTTTAAATAATGCCAAAGCCAGCGTTGATGTAGCAAAAGCTGCGCTTGCACAAACTGAATCAAAACGAAAAGCGGCGCAAAGTAATTTGGATGCCAACGAAGCTTTAATTCGTGGTACTTCACAGAGCTCAACGCCTGATGTTTTAGTGGCTCAAGCAAAACTTGATCAAGCACTTTTAGATTTACAACGGACTGAAATTAGAGCACCGCTAGACGGAATTGTTGCCCGTCGCAGCATTCAAATTGGGCAACGTATCGCACCAGGCTCAAGTTTGATGAAAATCGTGCCGATTGCTGAAATATATGTCGATGCAAACTTTAAAGAAAGTCAGTTAAAGAATGTCAAAGTTGGTCAAAAGGCGACCTTAACCTCTGATTTATATAATAAAGATGTTGAATACCATGGCACAGTGATTGGCTTTTCTGGAGGCACAGGTTCGGCTTTTGCTTTGATTCCTGCACAAAATGCGACAGGTAACTGGATTAAAGTGGTTCAGCGTTTACCAGTACGTATCAAACTTGATCCTAAAGAATTGGCTGAACACCCATTACGTGTGGGTTTGTCCATGAATGCTGAGGTCGATACCTTATCAGCGAAGTAATCGCTTATGAATACAGCAACATTTCAAAATGAGCTGAAAGGCGGGCGTTTACTCCTCGCTGCATTCTTTTTAGCACTTGCCAATTTTATGGTCGTGTTGGACATGACCATTGCCAATGTTTCTGTACCACATATTACGGGAAGTTTAGCGGTTTCAAGTTCACAGGGAACTTGGGTCATTACTTCGTATGCTGTTGCGGAAGCCATCTGTGTGCCTTTAACTGGCTGGTTGGCAGGGCGCTTTGGTGCAGTTCGGATCTTTACCATCAGTTTGATTGGTTTCACCACATTTTCCATTCTGTGTGGTTTATCCAATAGTTTGGCAATGCTGGTGATCTGTCGTATTGGGCAAGGCCTATTTGGTGGCCCAATCATGCCATTGAGCCAAACGCTACTCATGCGTATTTTTCCGCCTGAAAAGCATTCTCAAGCAATGGGTATGTGGGCAATGACCACAGTAGTTGGGCCAATTTTAGGTCCAATTCTGGGGGGAACGATCAGTGATAACTGGTCTTGGCACTGGATTTTCTTTATTAATATTCCTGTGGGTGTGATTTGTGCTATGGGGGTGATGCGGTTGATGAAAACAGCAGAAACCCCGATTGCAAAATTGCCTATTGATACCATTGGTTTAGCTTTACTGATTATCTGGGTTGGTGCTTTACAGCTCATGCTAGATTTAGGGTATGAACGAGATTGGTTCAATAACACCTTTATTTGTATTTTGGCTGTGATTTTGGTGGTGGGTTTTATTGCCTTTTTCATTTGGGAATATTATGAAAAACACCCCATCGTCAACATACAGATTTTCCGATACCGTGGTTTTACCATTGCCACGGTATCGCTGGCTTTTGCTTTTGCAGCGTTCTTTGGCAGTATTGTACTCATTCCACAATGGTTACAGCTCAACTTGGGCTATACCGCATCATGGGCAGGCTACCTCACTGCCACGATGGGCTTTGGTAGTTTGATGATGTCACCGATTGTGGCAAAAATGGCAACCAAATATGATCCAAGAGCATTGTCGAGTTTCGGTTTAATGATTCTGGGCGGTGTGGCCTTAATGCGGGCTTTTTGGACCACGGATGCAGACTTTATGGCATTGGCTTGGCCTCAGATTATTCAAGGTTTTGCTGTGCCATTCTTCTTTATCCCATTGTCAAATATTGCTTTGGGCGTGGTTCGTACAGATGAAGTTGCTTCAGCAGCAGGTTTAATGAACTTTATGCGAACGATGGCAGGGGCAATTGGTGCATCTCTGGCTGTGACGATTTGGGATGATCATACCAAGTTGGCACGGAGTGAAATTGTTTCAACCATGCATGTCGAAGAAACTCAGAATAATTTGGTCAGTAGTGGTTTTAGTCCAGAAATGGCTTTGGGCACGATTTCCAACTTGGTGGATAAGGAAGCTTTAACACTTTCAGTCAATCATGTGTTTTTGATTTTTGCGATGGTGTTTATTTTTGCAGGGTTGATTATTTGGTTATGCCCTAAACCGAAAGGTAATCTTGGTGCAGGACATGCCCATTAAATTTTAAGTGTCATAAAAAAGCCTGCTGAAAAGCAGGCTTTTTTATGGATATTTTTTATGTTTAATCGATAGATATACCGTATTTTATCTATTGATCAAGATCAGGTTATAATATACAGATTGTGTACTGCGATGAGGAATATGTATGAAGCCTGAATTCCAACAAGGAAAAATTAAACAATACGACTCTGAAAGAGGCTTTGGATTTATTGGTGGGCTTGAGCAGGATATTTTTTTCCATATTTCTGATTTTCCGCTTGCTGAGGGCGAACCAAAGCGTAACGAGCGAGTTAAATTTATCGTGGTTGAAAATAATGGTAAGTTGAAAGCCGCTAAAATCGAACGAGTAGAAGACCAGTCAGCCAAGGCTAAAAAGACTAAAGTTGTTGAGAACAATAAGTCGATTACCAATACTTTGTTGTCTAATTTTAGAAAGTGATAGGCGTATAGATTTAGGCCATTTTATTTTTGGGTTATTGGGTCGTAGTTTTTTAGATAAATCCCTTTAATTGAAGGGATTTTGTATGAGGGAATTGGTTTTTTAAGATAAAAATATTCTTTTGCGCTGCTACAATCGCAGTTTCCCTCTTTTTTGAAGAGGGTAATGTGCGAATTTTATGATGGTATTGGATTCGCAAAGTTGCTTCCTGAAAATGAAGTGTAAGAACGGGCAATTGGAAAAGATTAAATAAATTTAAAAAAAGAACAGTAATACAACCCTACAACAAAAACTTAAAACAACTGTCTCGTGATCTCAGAAATAATATGACGGGTGCAGAATTGTTGCTTTGGTCAAAGTTACGTCATAAGCAAATTTTAGGTTTACTGTTTTATCATCAGAAACCGATTTTGAATTATTTGACTTAACAAAAGATTTTACGATTGAAAATAAATACACAAACTATATAATTCAAAAGTTAAAAATATTTTTTAGGGTAGTGGTATGTATGAAAATAAATTTGAAAATATAAATTTTTTTGTTGGTATTAATGGAAGTGGAAAGAGTAGGTATTTAAATAAATTAGTAAAGTTTTATAAAAATTACCAGTATAATGTTTTAGGTATTTCGAATACTGTTTTCGATAAAATTAGCAATAATTGTAAAAAAATGAGTGCTAATAGAGGAAGGTATTTTTTTAAAAAGATTATTTTTGATGTTCTTGTTGATGATATCCATGGTGATAGAGAGTCAAATAGGGTGAATGATTTTTTTAATATTTTAGATTATTTAAACTATGACATGGAAATTAGGTTTTCTTTTAAATTTCCTAAAGGAGTTAATAGTAAGAGGTCACTATATGATTATCTTGTTAATAATATTGATAGTGATAATTATTCAAAAAAACTAGAAGAAATTGAGAATATATATCATATTTTTGTTGATCATTCTTATTATGATCATAAGAATGGTTTTTTAATTGATTATAGCTATTGGGATAATTTGGAAAAAAATAATAACTTTTATAGTGCTTTAAAATTATATAGATTTATAAGTGAAAATAAATTGGGTAAAACAAATATTCTTTTTTTAAAGAATGGGAAAATATTTAGCTTAGAGGGTGCTAGTTCGGGAGAGTCGCATTTTTTAGCAAATATGCTATTTCTATATAGGTATATGAATAGCAATAAAAAGAATATTATTTTAGTGGATGAACCAGAAATTAGCTTACATCCCAAATGGCAAAGAGATTATGTCTTTAAATTATATGATTTTTTTTATAAATGTGATTGTCAGTTTTTTTTAGCAACTCATTCTCCATTGATAATTTCTAAGGTTCAATCATCGAAAAAAGATTTGTATGACAATTATATTCAAAATGTTCAATATAAAATTTTTAATGTTAAAGATGAAGAATTAGAAGAAATATATGAAGATGATGATTACAGTATTGAATCTCTATATTGGGAAGTATTTGGAATTTTAACACCTAATAATGCATTTCTTTCGAGGTTTTGTGTTGATTTATTAGATAGGTATGATAGAGAAGAGATATCGTTAAATGAAATTCAGTCGGAGTTTGAGAGGTTAAAAGAAGCTAGTGATTTAAGAGTTCAGAAAGACACTTTGAACCAAATTGAATCAGAATATTTATTAAAAGGGAAATATTATGATTGATTTTCACTCATATAAGTGTTTATACATGATACATTGTAATAAAACTGGAAAAAAAGTAGCAGGAAATTGCGATTGTAAAAATGTGCCATGGAAATGTAAAAATTTTAATCAATTAAAAAATGATCTAAAAATTAAGCTTATGGAAGATTTTGATTGTAAATGTGCATTTTGTCAAAGATCTTTATCTGAAGATGAAAAGATTGTTATCGATGTTGAACACGTATTACCTAAGAAAAAATATGTTAATTATACTTTTGATATTAGGAATTTAGTGCTTTCGTGTAGAAGGTGTAATACTGGATCTCAAAAAGGTCAGAATACTGATTTCATCGTGAACCTTATTCAAGGATTTAGTTATAACGAAAATGTTGATTTTTCTGTTAATAACTATCTTTTTTTACATCCAAGATTTGAAAATACTTATAATTATTATAAGTTAATTTCAATTCAAGTAGGGCAGGATGTTTTTAGAAGATATAAAGTAATTAGTAATCATAATAAATTAAAATATACGTTTAAGTTTTTTAATTTAAAAAAATTAGAAATTGGTTCTTTAGATTCTTGTTTTGGGGCTCCAAGGCATATAATTGAAACTTTAAAAAAAGAAAGATATGCAAATTATCCATTAACAATTTAATTATAAGAATTCTCTCAATTTTATAGCACCCTTATACCTCCCTTTTTTAAAGGGAGGTTGGGAGGGATTCAAAATTAAGAAACTGAATCATCCAGATTTGGTGCTAACCAACGTTTCGCTTCATCCAAAGTCCAGTTCTTACGTTTTGCATAGTCCTCAAGCTGATCTAATGCAATCTTACCGACATTAAAGTATTCAGATTGAGGATTCGCATAATAGAAACCACTCACGCTTGATGGTGGCCACATTGCAAAACTACTGGTCAATTGGGTACCAATCTTATCAGTCGTACCTAACCAATCAAACAAGGATGCTTTTTCAGAATGCTCAGGACAAGCTGGGTAACCCGGTGCAGGGCGAATACCGACATACTTTTCTTTAATTAATTCTTCATTTGAGAGTTGTTCATCAGCCTGATAACCCCAGAACTCTTTACGAATACGCTCATGCAAATGTTCAGCAAATGCTTCCGCAAAACGATCACCTAAGGACTGAGCAAGAATGGCAGAGTAATCATCCCCTTTGGCTTTGTACTCATGTGCCATTTCTTCCGCAG